>JBKDZY010000835.1:0-2054 GCA_047971765.1 Hyphomicrobiaceae bacterium
AGGTGCCGCGCCAGTCCGGAGCTCTTCGCTTCGTTGACGAAATCCTGCATCCAGGAAAGACGCTGCTGTCGATCCTTGGCAACAGCCAGTGCAATTTCATTCGCACCGTAGCAGTCGCTCAATACGCGCGAACCAGGCAATTCCACAGCATAGGCCAAGAGGCCGGGGCGAATACCCGCGCAAACCGTTGCAGTGCCCGCAGCAATCAGGGCGAATGCCTCATCGGGGACATCGACATAGATCAGTTCCGCGCTGCCTGCCTTGCCACGTAATGCAAAGTCCATGGCATGGTTGCGAACGACCGCAATTCGCTGGCTGCTGGTGACCGCGTCTGCAACGGTCGCCACCGACGAACCGTCAGGCACGAGGAAAGTGAATTCGGCTCGTATCAGCGGGGTGGTGAACGATACCGTCGCGGCGCGGCTCGGCTCGATCCCCAGCAGGCCGACATCGCATGAAAGGTCGTTCAGTGCACCTACGACGTCTGGTGGGGAACGGTATTCGATCAGCTCAGCTCCGACACCCATTCTTTCGGCCAGAACCGAACCAAGGCCAGCCGCGAAGCCGCGCATCTGTCCCGACTCGTCCTTCGCAGACATGAACGACGGGAACAATCCGATCCGTAAACGGCCGGTAATCGTCAGGTCGGACACGCTCTGTGCCACAACGGCTACCCCGCCAGTTTGCGTGTTTCATCTGCAAACAGATCGTCAACGCTGACCGGCCCGGTGATGATGCCTTGTGACCGGGCATGATCGAGCAGCGTGGCGATCACTTTGCGGTTGGGTTCGATCCCGAATGGCAAAGGCTCTCCGGTAATATCCATCACCTGCCGATTGGTCTTGTCGACGGTGGTCGGTTTCTCGATCCGGTTGGCCTTCAGGTCTGCCACGTAGTGGCGCTTGGACTCCGCAAAAGCCTCGAATATGTCTGTAGCCAGACCGGGGTGTTTTGCAATCAGCTCGTCCTTGATGACCACCAGATGGTTGATTGGATGATGTCCGCGCGTCTTCAACGCAGCCAGACCGGCTTCAGCCGCATGGGGGATCAATGGAGACACATCCGGGTGTTCGACAGTGACGCCGATGGCAGCCGCCAATTCGCCTGACGTCAGCAGATCTTCCATCTTCTTTCCAGGTTCAATCGGCACCACATTGTCGGGTGCCTTGTATTCGGCAACGTGCTCGTCACCGGACAACACCCAGGTGATCCTGGACAAGTCGACACCGTGCTCTTCGGCCAGTATCCCGCGTGCCCAGACCCCCGTTGTCACCGTATAGCCTCGGTTGACCCCGACGCGCGTGCCCTCCAGATCCTTTGGCGTCGAAATACCCGCTTTCGTGTTGACCAGAATTGCACCATGATGAAAAGCGCGAACGATAAAGGCCGGTATCGCTGTCATCGGCTTGCCATGAGCCTTGGCGCAGATGTAGGTCGTGATTGCCATTTCGCACACATCGAACGCGTTTCCGCGTACTTGTCTGCGAAACGCGGCGATCAGAGGGTCGACCTCGATGAACCTCAGTGAACACGTTTGCGGCGAGATGAGCCCGTCCTTCAGGGCCCGGTTGCAGCCCTGACTGCGCGAAACAGCGGTCAGCTCCAATGTGGTCATCAGGCGAGTGCTCCCCAAAAATGAACGATGGCGTCTGTCGTTAGATTGTTTATGCCGGAAGCTGGCCGTGTGGTCGAGTGGATAGCGGCGGAGAGGGCGGTGGGACTAGGCCCAGAAACATCCTTGATCCAGCAACAGACTGGATCAAGGGTGCGGCTGCGAGGCCCCGTCAACAACAGTTGCAGCCGTCAAGACCGATATCGATGAGGCCGGGCTTCAGCCATTTCGGTGGCAGGTCGGCCTCGGTCACGTCGACGGCTGGTTTGAACACTTTGAAATGGTAGCGCGTTTCGGCATTTCCCTCATCCCAGAAAGCAACAATGGTCTCGATTGGAGGACAGCCGGGCAGAATCACCTCATTTTCCGTGATCACAACAGCCTGGTCCGTGCCAAGGTCGAAGCGCGCGCGCGTCCACGCTCTCAGCCGCGCGATTGCGTC
>JBKDZY010000836.1:0-17332 GCA_047971765.1 Hyphomicrobiaceae bacterium
CGCGCAAACCGCAGAATGATGGCGGTCTTGAACGGCTCGATTTCGGCAGTCACTTCCGCAAACGACAATGAATAGAGCGATATGCCGAACAGTCCGAGAAAGATCATGTATTTGATCGGCCATAGGCGTTGGTGCACGCTGAAAGGTATCGACAGTTGCCGAATACCGACCTTCTTGGCGATGGCATTCAGGATTTCCTGCAACGCCCCGAAGGGGCACAGCCAGCCGCAGAATGCACCGCGGCCCCAGAACAGGATGGCGGCTGCCACCGAACTCCAGAGAATGAAGATGAGCGGGTCCATCAGGAAGTAGTCCCAACGGAAGTTCGCCCGCAGCGAATTGAAGAACGCCAGGACATTCACCACGGAAAGCTGAGCCTGGGCGTACCAGCCGATCCATACTAGGGTGAAGGTGAGAAAGGAGAAGCGCAGCCAGTGATAGGCGGTTGGCCTACGGACAAGCGCACCCTGGAAAAAGAATATCGACGTCAGCACGATGAGAGCAGCAACCGTTACGATGATCTCGCCCGCCTTGGCCCGCCATGCGCGCTGCCACAAGGCTGATTCGGGAGGGAGTTCCGGCCCCGTTGCCGTCTCGTCAGTCTCACCGGGCACAGGCGCTACAGCAGCGGGTGGCGGCGCCTTCTCGCGGAGATACTTGGCTGGCACCTGGTAACCCAGGTCGAAGGTTAGAAAGGCCTTGTCACGTGCCCCAACCGCCCGCTGCACCAGCAGTTTCAAACGCCATGGCTCTGTCGGATCAAAGTGTTGATCCGCTGTAATGGTGAACAAACCGATCTCCGGAAGCGAGGGAGCGCCCTCCGCATCCAGATCGCCAATCCTCCTATGGTTCCTGTCGCGGAACCGGATGATGGTATCGCCCTGGACCAACTCGAACCGATCGAAGATGCCACCGCGAACATAGCCTGACCCTTTGAAAGAGTAGCGGCCCGTTCCAGCGACGACGAGTGTCTGCTGTCCGGGCTTGAGATTCTTCTGCAACGCTTCAAAGCCAGCTTTGCCCAACAGGCTCTGGCCAATACCGGGCACCGTTACCTGTGCAGCGTAGAGGTCAATGAAAACGTCATCGCCCGGCCCCGCTTCGGGATGATCAATTGCAAGCTTGTTGCCGGTTTTGGCAAAGGCCTTGTTGATGTCGTCCACGCTGAGCAGCAGACGCCGCACAGATCCATCGCCGACAAGGGTATGCCAATCCTCGATCGTTGCCTTGTCGGGATCAATTTCGACTCTGGACTCGGCGGCAGCCGCTGCCGGTCCGCGCTTTGGCATACCGAGGCCGAGCGACTCCGCGACCTTGATGGCGGACCGGGTGATACTGTCACCAATGACCATCGTGGTGACAGTGGCGCCACTGATGATGTCGAGTTGCGAGTTCGAGGGTGTTCGCTTCAAGGCGTCGGCGGCACGCTGGCCGACGTAGCTTTGGATGAAGGCTTCCAGTTTGGCCGCCGGAATGCCAGCGAGAACGATGGGCTCGTGATGCTCGACGAGCTTGGCGCCGACGATGCGGCCATCCACGTCGATGCCGATCAGAATTCGGATCGGTTTCCCGGAGTAGCCCGTGGAATTGACGATGTCCGAATTCAGATAGACGTAGCCCTGCAGCTTCTCCCCGGCATACACGGCAGAAACGGGCGGCGTGCCGCCGGGCGGATTGAAGCGCCCGGCGCCAGGGAATACGTCCGCAAGGGTTGCCGGTGTCAGGAAGTCGTGAAGAAGGCTCTGCGTTTGAGCGCGCGCGACGTCATTGGTCGCAAGAAGAGGATACCAGAAGAGCGCCGCCACGATCACGGCGCAAATGAACCGCGCCGCCACCATTGTATCGACCAGTAAAATACGGCCGGATCGAGGACGCGAGCAGGCCTTACATCTTGGCCCGGACGCCTCACGGACACGAGAGAATGAAACCCGTCTTTTCCTCATCATTCCAACATTTTATTACGGCCATTACAATCATTGATTATTTATACATATTTTGATTGTCGATGTATTTGTTCTAGGTCAATCCGTCGACGCATGGATTGAACCGTCGACTCCCTGGCCAGGGCCCATGAACAAGACCCTGGTTCGGAAGATTCCGCAGTGACGATGGCCCAGCAGTATTGGTCGCCTTGCCCCACCGGGCCCACTGATCTCGCAGAAGCGGACGAAGGTGGCTCGCCCAGTTCATCGGCACTGGCGGCGCTTCACAAGCCGTGGCACGCTTGAGGGCAACCAAATCCAGCCGACCATGGGAGGGGAACGCCATGACACTTGCGACGACACTCAAGAATTTTTCGGCCGCGGTCGAAGCTGGCGAGGGCGGTGCGCTTGCCGATCTCTTCACGTCTGACGGTGTCTACGACGACTATTTCTTTGGCCCCTCGAAACCGGGGCGGCAGGGGATCATCGACATCCTTTCCCATTTCTACGAGGGCGGCGAGGATTTCCGCTGGGATTTCTTCGATGTCGTGGAAACAGGGCCGCTCGGCTACGCCAGCTACTGCTTCAGCTATCGCTCCAAGGATCCGGCCGCCGACGGCAAGCGGGTGGTCTTCGAAGGCATGGGACGGTTCCAGCTTCGCGATGGGCTGATCGCCCGCTACTCAGAGGTGTTCGACCGAGGAATGGCGCTGGCGCAGCAGGACTATGATGCAGAACGTCTCAAGCGGATCTGCAGGCGCTATGCCGACCGCGTCAAGGCGAAGCCAGAGGCAGCCCGCCACACTGTCGCGTGAGCGCGCCAACGTCAGGGCCTCACTCGGCGTGATCCGTGCGAGCGCTCAGATGGTTGACGTGCCCCATCTTGCGGCCTGGGCGCGCCTCGCGCTTGCCGTAGAGATGAAGCCCCGCCCCAGCAGTCCCTGCCAGGGTCTGCCACGCGTCGGCCTCGTGGCCGATGAGGTTTTCCATGACAGCATTGGAATGGCGATCCGTGGCCCCGAGCGGCCATCCCGCGACAGCGCGAATGTGGTTCTCGAACTGCCCGACCAGACAGGCATCCATGGTCCAGTGGCCCGAATTGTGGACCCGAGGGGCGATCTCGTTGACGACCAGCGGCACCTCGGCCTCGGGTCCCAGATAGAACAATTCCACGCCCATCACGCCGATATAATCGAGGGCGGACACGATGGAGATGGCCATGGCGCGGGCCTTGTCCTCGACGTCGCGTGGCAGGCCTGACGGGACGGTCGAGCGCCGCAATATCCCGTCGCGATGCTCGTTGCGCGGGATGTCATAGGTTGCCACCGTGCCGTCAAGCGCGCGCACCACCAGCACCGAGATCTCGCACTGGAAGGTGAGCCGCTGCTCAAGGACAACAGGCACCTCCCCAAGCTCCAGGTATGCGTTCCGCACCTCATCCGGGGTGGCGACGTTGACCTGCCCCTTGCCGTCGTAGCCGAAGCGGGCGGTCTTCATGATGCCGGGCCTGGTCCATGCCGCCATCGCCTCCCTGGCCGCATCCAGGTCGCCAGCTTTCGCCAGGGACGCGAAGGGCGCGACGGCGATGCCGGTATCGCGAATGAAGGTCTTCTCGGCGATCCGGTCCTGGGCGATGGACAGGGCGCGCGCGTTGGGGCGCACGGGGACGCGGGTCGACAGATGTTCGGCCGCGGCCACGGGAACGTTCTCGAACTCGTAGGTCACGACATCGACGGTGCTGGCAAACTCGTCGAGGCGATGCAGGCTTTCATAGTGGCCAACGGAATGACTGCCGGCGACATCGAACGCCGGACCGGAATCATCGCCATAGACATGGGTGCGAAAACCCAACCGGCTGGCGGCCTGGGCCAGCATCTTCCCCAGCTGACCAGATCCGAGGATGCCGATGACAGACCGCGGCGGCAACGGCGCTTTGAACGAGGAGCTAGGCATCATCTTCCGGAAATTCGGCTACGGCAGCAGTCCTACTGGCGCGCCAGTTTTCCAGACGTCCAGCAAGTTGCACATCAGACAGCGCAAGGATGGACGCCGCCATCAAACCTGCGTTGGTGGCGCCGGCTTCGCCGATGGCGAGCGTGCCGACAGGGACACCCGCCGGCATCTGGACAATCGACAGCAGGCTATCCTGACCGCTCAGCGCCTTCGAGCGGACCGGGACACCAAGAACGGGAAGTGTTGTCATGGCGGCCGTCATGCCCGGCAGGTGGGCTGCCCCACCCGCTCCCGCGATGATGACCTTGAAGCCATCGGCCCTGGCGGACCGCGCGAAGTTGTAGAGCCTCTCCGGGGTCCGGTGCGCCGACACGATGCGCGCCTCGTAGGATACGCCGAGTTCGTCAAGCACCTCGGCTGCGCGCTGCATGGTCGGCCAGTCGGACTGACTGCCCATGATGATCGCGACTGCTGGTGAACGGTTGGCCATCGTTCCCTTGCTACAACCTCCGTGCCAGCGCGTGGTGCGCCGGCGTGGCGTGAAACCGAGCTTCTATCGGCAAGCCAAGCCCAAAGGCAAGGCCATTCCACCCAATTACCAACAGTCTAGGGCCGCTGGATTGCCACCTGGTGAACGGAGCCGGCCGCCCTGCCCCGTTCATTCCAGGTGCGGTATGGGCTCACCGCGCGCGCCAACCACACCAGCGACTCCGCTTCCGCCGGTCCCGCGTGAACTCCCACGGAACCGTCCGCCCAGAGCGGACCCCCGAACCCTCACATGGGCGTCAGGCGATGATGTCGGGGGTCAACATGTCCTCGACCGAGGTAATCTGGTCCTTCAGCAGAAGCTTCTGCTTTTTCAGTCTCTTGACCAAAAGCTGGTCGGCGTTGGTGTCGGCTTCCAAGGCAACGATTTCATGGTCCAAGGCGCGATGCTGGTCGCGCAGACTCATGAGCTTTTCCCGAAGTTCCCGGTCGTCGCGTTGCTGCATGCCTGTCACACCGCACTCTGTGCGCAAAGTCCTGAATTGAAGGAGAATTATCGCTTCAAGCGGGGCATTTTGCAACTGCAAAGCTGAAGGACTGTGCGATGAGGTTGAGAGCGGGACCCGGATGGGCGCGCCCGTTGGGCACGGAACCCGCCAATCGGGCATGGCTGCACCGCCCGACAGGACGATCGGGCCGGCTCCCCTCACGAGCCGGAGTCATCACCTCGCATCATTTTGGCGGAGCGCCTCGGCGCGGTCCGCGAGGCTTTTGAGAACATCTGCGGAGACGGTGACCGATGCCGTGCATCCCGGCGCTCGAATACGATCATAGAATGCAACCGGATTCCCACTGAAGAGCTGGCTCTGCGCCCGACGCGCCAGCCCGGTAGCGACCGCGCCACCCGACCATTTCACCTTGCACGCCAGATTGCCGAGGTAGGTCGTCAATGCTTCGGCCTGCGCAGGCGCACCGCCTCCGCCTGCTCCAGGCGTCTGCTGCACGCCATCGGCGGAGGCCGAGGTCAATGACATTGCGCCACCTGCGGCCGCGGATCGGAGCGGAGCCGCCGCAATCGCCTGCAACTGCTGCCAGTCCCGTAGATTGGCCTGCTGCTCCGGCGACAACGGGGCAGCCCCTGCCGCGCTCCTGGACAACTTTTTCAGTTTGTCCCCGAGGAAGCTCGCCAGTTCCTTGTCGGTCACGAGCTCCAACTGTTTTGCGACGGCGCCGATCTCGGCTTGCGATGGGGGCGTGAACCGCAATCCCCCGAGTTCCGCCAGGGCCGCACCGTTCAGCGCCGGGGTGGAAGCAAGCCAGACCCAGGCTTCACGGAGATTGGCGGCCTCGACATCGGCTCCGGACAATTCGGCACCGGCCAGGCGTGCCCAAAACAGGCTTGCCCCCTGCATCTTCGCGTCACTGAAAGACGCCGCCTCAAGATTCGCGAAGTCGAGGGTTGCTCCTTGCAGCCCGGCGCTGCTGAAATCCGCCCCAAACAGCTTGGAGCCGGTCAGGTTTGCCCCCTGCAAGGATGCCGTGCCGAAATTGGCGCCAAGCATGAGCGATCCGTTACTGAGATCGGCCCGCTCGAGGTGCGCAGAGTAGAAATTCGCACCGATCAGCGTTGCGTCGGTCAGGACAGCGCCTGCCAGGTCGGCCTCCCGGAAGATCGACCCCGTGAAGTCTGTGCCATCGAGCTTGGCTCCGCTCAACCGGGCGTGAGAGAAATTAACGCCGCGCGCCAGTGGGCAATTGATGCCCTTGGGGTGGTTGCCTTCCTCCACCAGTTCCCCGCTCGTTCTCGCGCAGTGCAGGCGGACACCCGACAGGTCGGTTCCGACGAGACTGGCCCCGTCCAGGATCGCACCTGTCAGATCGGCAAAATGGATATCGGAGCGGTCAAGGCGGGCGCCCCGGAGGTCGCGGTTCCTCAAGCTCAATGTCACTTCGCCCGAGGTCGCCTCCTTGTCATTGACGAGATCGGTATCAGTCAGATTGATGTTGCGCTCGAATATGCCAAAGAGGCTACCGTCGCTTGAATAGAGGTCGAAGGGTAATGTGTAGCCGTAGACCACACGGTCATGCGGGATCGCGGATGGCGTTCGCTTGAGCCCGATCATGGTGCGGGCCCACCCTTCGAGCCGCTCACCGGGGACGGTCGCCAGGAGAAAGGAAAAGGCGGCAACAGACACCAGCACGAAGATCGTCATCGTGCCGGTGAACGGATGTGCACCGCCTGCCCGCAGAACAGCGCGGCCGAACGATTGCTCCGGACGGGACAGGAACACGCCGATCAAGGTCAACATGCCGATGTCCAGCACCAACGTGATGCGGTGCGCCCAGGTAATGGTGACATCGTGATAGGGCAGAAAAGAAAGTTGCACATAAAGCAAAAGCACAACGGGCAGGACGACCAGCGTCATCCACGTCATGCCCTGCAGCAACCCGGTGACGATGCGGCTGCGGTCGGGGCCTGCGATGGCCTGCACGAAGAAGAAATTATGCAATTCGAGGCGCAACGGATGAGTGCGGCGGTCCGTGACCTCGAGGACCCGCAAAGCCTTGTCGAGCTCCAGTGTCTTGCGTGCGATCATGACAAGCTGGGTGACGATGCCCGCGTGGAAGAGCACGAGAATGATCGGTGCAAAGAGGAAAAACTTTGTCAGGTCGATCGGAACCTGGAGCATCGGCAGGGGAATGTCGCGGGAAAGCAAAAGATCCTTGTGCGTGACCCCCGCAACCGCGATCAACAGATAGCTCATGATGCCGATGAAAATGAGCCATCCGAAATGGACGGTGTCGCTCGAATCGTTCACCGCCTGAAGCAGGCTGTAGGGATTGACCGGCGCTTCGTCGTCCACAGTCACGTCCTGCCGGATGTCGCTCATTCCTCCCCCTCGCCCCATCACCATGAGGACGTCACAGGCGCTGGCTTGCGTCAGGGCGCACCCAACATTCTGGCGTCAGTTGCCGTCAACCACAGACCGATCACCCGAAGCCCGAAATTGTATATCCACTCAATCCATTGTCCGGCATCCGGGACGGCTGACCCGCCACTCGCACCGGTAATTGCCTTGGCACTTAACCGCTTGATTTGGTCCAACAGAAGGCATGGCCCTGGATGAGACTGGCGCTGGTACCGCATTCCGGACCAGAACGGAAGCACCCGGGGCGATGGCAGCCCCGGGGGTGGCAACATCAACCTTGCAATCAGCCGGAGACGGAGAACCCGCCGTCAACGGGTATGGCCGTGCCGGTCACGAAGTCGGAGGCGTGGGAGGCGAGGAACACGGCGACGCCGGCGAAGTCCGGCGGAGCGCCCCAGCGGCCGGCCGGTGTCCGCTTCAGGACATTTTCGTGCAGCCCATCGACCTGCTTGCGCGCATTCTGGGTCAACTCGGTATCGATCCAGCCAGGCAGCACGGCATTGACCTGGATATTGTCCTTGGCCCAGGCGGTGGCCAGCGCCTTTGTCATCTGCACGATACCGCCTTTCGATGCTGCATAAGGCGCTGCAAAGGGGGCACCGAAAATCGACATCATGGACCCGATATTGATGATCTTGCCACCGCCGGCCTTTTTCATCGGTTCGTATGCGGCATGACTGCAGTAGAATGCACCATCGAGATTGATCGACAACACCTCGCGCCACTCGGACATGGCGTAGGTATGCGGCGGCTTCCTGATATTGATGCCGGCATTATTGACGAGAATGTCGAGACGCCCCATCCGCTGCACGGTCTGGCTGATCATCTCCTTCACGGAGGCATCGTCGGCGACATTGACCTCGACCACCGCGACCCGCACGCCCTTGGCAGCCAGTTGGGCTTCGGCAGCCTTGGACTTCTCGGCGTTGCGCGCGGCGATCACGATATCGGCGCCGGCTTCTGCCAGGCCCAGTGCCATGCCGAGACCGATCCCCCCGTTGCCGCCGGTAACCAGCGCCACGCGATCCTTAAGCCCAAACAACGACATGACCTTTGCTCCTCGTCAATCCGTGCTATTGCATGGCGCCACGTTAGGGGGCGCCGAGGCTGGCGACAAGCGTTGGCGCCCGGTTGCAGCAATGAAAACCGTCCGGAGTGCATGATGCCATCCTACAATTGTCGAAAATGTCCGGGCTACTGCTGCAGCTACCCACTCATCCGCCTCACCAAGCGCGATGTCACACGGCTGGCGAAACATCACGGGCTCGATTTCGAGACCGCGCGCAAACGGTTCACGAAGGTCGCTCACGGCGCGAAATATGCGATGCGACGAAAATCGGATCAGCATTTCGGGAAAATCTGCCGGTTTTTCGACACTGTTGAGAGGCAGTGTAGCGTCTATGAGGCAAGACCCGGCATCTGCCGCGACTTTCCGGGCCAGGTCCGGTGCGGCTACTATGACTTCCTCACCTTCGAGCGCAGGGCACAGGATGACGAAAACTGGGTCGCCGTTACAAATAACGATTGAGGACAGTGGATTTGCTCTACCTATGGGCTGGCGCTGGAGGGCTGGTTCGGCTTAAAATCGGTGAGACATATCCGCAGCCCCGCATGATCCGACCGAGGCACTGGAACCTCAGCGAATGACTGATTCCCACGATAGGCTCGAAATCACGCCACAGGTGATCGAGGCAGGCCAGACGGTCATTCAGGTCGCGCATGTCACGACGGCCGGATATGGCACGTCACATCCGCTTCGGCCCTATGGCCTTGCGATGATCGGACTCGGCATCGTCCTGATCATCACCGAATTCATGCGGGACGGTCTTGCCGCCTTTGCGCTGGTGCAGAGCGGTTCGCCGTTGCTCTGGATTGCCTTTGCCGCTGCCGGCGTCGGATTGTTCCTGTCTGTGTTTGCGCGGCGCGCCCTGGTCATCCGGACCGTCGACGGGGCCCGCACCAACGTTCCGGCTTCCGACGAGGACGCTGCAACCGCAATCATCGGCCGCATCCGTGGCGCCATCGAGCATGGCACTGCCCTGCAGGCGGCCCACCAGGGGCCTCGTGCGCTGGAGGCGAAGGACCAACCCAATTCGGCAGGCGCAACCGTCCTGCTTCCAAACGCTGCTGTGGACCCCAGGCAAAAGGCTGCGGCCCTGCCCCAGGCCCAAAGCCGCCAGCCCGCGGCCGGCATGAGCCAGACCCAGCCGATCGGAGCAGCACGCAAGGCCGAGACCTACACCAACGGGCGGGACCATGGCGGCCAGCTTGCCGATCCCTTCGGTCCGCCAGCTGGTCTGGGTGAGGCCGACATGCAGCAGCCATCCCAATATCTTCCCGCCCGCAAGCCCCGCGACACGGATGGAGCCGGCCATTCGGCCACGGCGCCCAGCACCGGCGGCCAAGGCGCCAATTTCGACAATTCCACGCGGATGCGTCAGCAACGCGATTTCGACATGCCGGCGACCGGGCCAACCGCATCGGCCTCGCCAGCCCCAAAACGGGAAACGCCAGAGCAGGATCTCGACGCCCTGATCGAGCATGTGAAGAGGGCCAACCTGCAGCACAAGCAGGCGCTTATCGACCTGCTGCGGGTTGTGGACGATTTTTACCGCGGGCAGGCAAGCCGGGAAGATGCCCTGGCACATTGGCGCAGTTTCGCCGACTACGTCGTCCAGTATCTGAGCGACGTCGATGGTCTGATGGAGATGACCGAGCGGTTTGGCCGGCACATGGTGTCCGCCTAGCTCTCCTGGCCGGACACCATCGGCGCCCTGATCCGGCCTGGCCGGTCGATGGGCCGGTCGATGGTGCGCCCGAGCCGTTCTGAGCGAGACGCCCTCTCCCTCCACAGGCCCGGGCCGCTCCGGCTCGTGGGCACTGGACGCGGGGTTGGGCTGATACCATGTTCATCGAGATCACACCCTGATGCATTCCATGAGCGTGCTCCGCTCCCCACAACCTGCTGTTGGCTGTGTGTGAGGCGCCAAGTTGCATTGCCGCCTATCCCGCTCTCAGCTACCACCTCGGACCATGAAAAAGCCGATGTCAAAGTCTCTCGCTTCGCAGCCGCATACCGCGAAAACCATCCATGTGCGTGGCGCCCGCGAGCACAACCTCAAGAACGTCGATCTGGAGATCCCGCGAGACGCGCTGATCGTGTTCACGGGTCTGTCGGGCTCGGGGAAATCCTCGCTTGCCTTCGACACGATCTATGCCGAGGGGCAACGCCGTTACGTCGAAAGCCTGTCCGCCTACGCCCGGCAGTTCCTGGAAATGATGCAGAAGCCCGATGTGGATCACATCGACGGCTTGTCGCCCGCCATTTCCATCGAGCAGAAGACGACCAGTCGCAACCCGCGCTCGACGGTGGGCACGGTCACGGAAATCTACGACTACCTACGCCTGCTGTTCGCACGAGTCGGGGTTCCCTATTCACCCGCGACCGGTCTGCCGATCGAGAGCCAGACCATCTCGCAGATGGTGGACAAGGTGCTGGCCCTGCCGGAAGGCACACGCCTGCTGCTGCTGGCCCCGGTCGTGCGCGGGCGCAAGGGCGAGTACCGCAAGGAACTCGCCGAATGGCAGAAGAAAGGCTTCCAGCGGGTGAAGGTGAATGGCCAGGTCTACGAGATCCAGGACGCGCCGAAGCTCGACAAGAAATTCAAGCACGATATCGACGTGGTCGTGGACCGCATCGTCGTCCGCCCCGATACGGCTTCACGGCTGGCGGACAGCTTCGAGACGGCCCTGGGACTTGCGGACGGCATTGCGCTTGCCGAACTGGTCGACAAGCCGCTGCCGGAAGAAGAGACGAAGGCGCCCAACCGCTCCAAGAATGACACACACGAACGGATCGTGTTCTCGCAGCGCTTTGCATGTCCGGTCTCGGGGTTCACCATCGAAGAAATCGAACCGCGGATCTTCTCCTTCAATGCGCCGGCCGGCGCCTGCCCTAAATGCGATGGCCTTGGCACCGAGCTGAAATTCGAGCCCGACCTGGTGGTGCCCGACCGTTCCCTGTCGCTGGCCGCCGGGGCAATCTGGCCATGGGCGCGGACAGGCAACACGTCTCCCTTCTACGTGCAGACGCTGAAGGCGCTTGCCGAACATTTCCAGGTCTCGATGTCCACGCCGTTCGAGGACCTGCCGAAGGAGGTGCAGACCGCGCTGCTGTTCGGCACGGGACAGGAAGAGGTGGAGTTTGCATACCAGGACGGTGTGCGCACCTACCGCACGACCAAGGTTTTCGAAGGCGTGATCGGCAATATCGAGCGGCGATGGCGGGAGACGGATTCCGACTGGGTGCGCGAGGAGTTGTCCCGCTACCAGGCCGCCCACCCCTGCCAGGCCTGCAACGGCTACCGGCTCAAGCCGCAGTCGCTGGCGGTGAAGATCGGGGGGCGCCATATCGGGGAGGTCTCGAACCTGTCGATCAAGGCGGCCAACGCCTGGTTTGCCGAGATCCGCGCGACCTTCAGCACGCAGCAGACCGAAATCGCAACCCGCGTTCTCAAGGAGATCCGCGAGCGGCTGCAGTTCCTCAACGATGTCGGCCTTGAATACCTGACACTGTCGCGCTCGTCCGGGACGCTGTCGGGCGGGGAGAGCCAGCGCATCCGCCTCGCTTCCCAGATCGGCTCGGGTTTGACGGGCGTCCTCTACGTCCTGGACGAGCCGTCGATCGGCCTGCACCAGCGCGACAATGCGCGGCTGCTCGAAACGCTCAAGCACCTGCGCGACCTCGGCAACACGGTGCTGGTCGTCGAGCACGACGAGGACGCGATCCTGACGGCAGACTATGTGGTGGACATCGGCCCCGGGGCCGGCGTGCATGGCGGCGAAGTGGTAGCGAAGGGCACCCCCGCCGAACTGATGGCCGACCCGGCCTCGTTGACGGCGGAGTACCTGACCGGCAGGCGTCAGATTCCGATGCCCGAGACGCGTCGGCAACCGCGCGAAGGCCGCCAACTGAAGGTCATCGGTGCGCGCGAGAACAATCTCAAATCGGTCACGGCGGAAATTCCACTCGGGGTCCTGACCTGCGTGACCGGAGTTTCGGGTGGCGGCAAATCCACATTCCTGATCGACACCGTCTACAAGGCGGTCGCGCGCAAGCTCAACGGCGCACGCGAGGCGCCCGGCCGGCACGAAGGGCTCGAGGGGCTGCAGCACCTCGACAAGGTGATCGACATCGACCAGAGCCCGATCGGGCGCACGCCGCGCTCCAATCCGGCGACCTATACGGGTGCGTTCACGCCCATCCGCGACTGGTTCGCAGGACTGCCGGCCGCCAAGGCACGCGGTTACGGACCGGGACGCTTCTCGTTCAACGTCAAGGGCGGACGTTGCGAGGCGTGCCAGGGTGACGGCGTCATCAAGATCGAGATGCACTTCCTGCCGGACGTCTACGTCACCTGCGACCAGTGCAAGGGCCGCCGCTACAATCGCGAGACGCTGGACATCACGTTCCGTGACAAGTCGATTGCTGACATTCTCGACATGACCGTGGAAGAAGGCGTGCAGTTCTTCGCCGCCGTGCCATCCATCCGCGACAAGCTGGAAACGCTCTACCGGGTCGGGCTCGGCTACATCAAGATCGGCCAGCAGGCGACGACGCTTTCCGGCGGCGAAGCCCAGCGCATCAAGCTCGCGAAGGAGCTGTCGCGGCGGGCGACCGGGCGCACCCTCTACATCCTCGACGAGCCCACCACCGGCCTGCACTTCCACGATGTGGCCAAGCTTCTGGAGGTGCTGCATCAGCTTGCTGATGCCGGCAATACGGTGGTGGTGATCGAGCACAACCTCGAAGTCATCAAGACTGCAGACTGGATCATCGACATGGGCCCCGAAGGCGGCGACGGCGGCGGCCGGGTGGTGGCGGTCGGCACCCCTGAAGACGTGGCCGGCGTAAAGGAGAGCTACACGGGGCAGTTCCTGAAAGAACTCCTGGACCGGCGCGGCCATCAGGGGGGCCAAACCATGCCCAAGGTCACACCGCGCCCGACTTCTCCCCAGCGTAAAGCCAACGGAAAGGCCTCAACTGACCTCAAGAGCGTCGCCAAGGCACGAGAATCAGATACCCATATCGCAACCAATGGTAGCTCTCGATCTCGTTTAACAACCACTACGGGATCGAAGCGGACTGCTGCTGCCGGAGCCGCCGGTCCCAAGTCGAAACGGACGAGCGGGCACAGAAGGAAAACGAAAGTTAGGGCAACGTAGCTCCGGCCCCCCTCACGCCGGGCCTCGATTGGAGCAGGTGCCCGGCAACCTTGAGCGAGGGACGGCTATCACGCCATGTTCGACTCACCAGAATTCAAGATTCGCGACAGTCAGCGGCACATCTTCAACCCGGCTGTCATCGGCTGGTACGCAGAGGAACTTGCCAAGACCCGCGCGTCCTATCTTCGCGACTGGTCGAAAGCGAAGAGCATCCGGTTCAACGCGGCCAAGCGGCTCGAGCGCAAGCAGGATGCCATCTCGCTGGCGTTTGCCTTGGCGGGGATCGTCGGCATCATCCTGCCGTTCTTCGTGCTGTTGTTCGACACGGACTTGTCGCACCGCTCCAAGACGGTCCTGTCGTTCTATGGCTTCGCCACCGGTGCGCTCGCCCTGGGCCTGGGCCTGATCGAGCTGGCCAGAGGCTACGGGGCGAAGGCACGGCGTTTCGACGAGTGCGGCCGGCGTATCAATTCGGTGTTGCGGAAACTGCGCAACAACCCAGCCTTCGATGAAGCGCAACTCGATGACCTGATCAGGGAATATGCCCGGGCTGTCGACGTCTGCGATCTCAGCCACAACTCCATCGACTATGAAAAGGCCGTTGCGCAGGAAGACCTGGACATCATCAGGGTGAGCAAGGGCCGCGAACTGGAACTGTCACGGGCAGAGAGCTTGCTGCGCAGTCTCAACCGGAAGGAGTCTGCCGGCATTTACTGGTTGTACTGGCTCGTACTGATCGCGCCGGCGGTGCCTGCAGTGGGCATATGGCTTTTGTGGTGAGGTGCATGGGCCTGGACCTCGACGGCCGCCTGCGGTGGCCGTCTATCCTGCGTCTTCCGCCTCGGCGTTCTTGTTGCGGGCTGCTTCCCGGATGGCGGACGAAGACGTATCGAGGCGAAAGCGATGCTCTGGAATTTCCGTGAACAGTTCGGCATAGCGCCTGGGCACGGCGACGTCGTTCAGCGTCCGCAACTGCCCCGAGCCATCGACGCGGACCGCAACGAGGAAATTTCCTCCCGCATCTCCGATCTCGTCGAGCGCCCCGTGCATTCTGGCTTCATCTCCGCCGTAGTATTTCGGCGCGATAAGGCGCTCCGCCGTATCGGCGCCAATAACAAATGTGACTTTCGGAAACACTCTCACTTTCTCGACGAACGTCGGCGCCCGGGTCAGTTCGACCGACGCCTTCCATGCAAACTGCTTCAACCGTTTCCTGATCGTGTCGCCTGAAAGGGGTGGTTTATCGACATTTGTCACGGAGATTTCGTAGACCAATGGCTCCTGCCGAATTTCCTCCGCGACGCGGGCCAGGCCGACATGGCCGGGGTGGACAGGATTGAAGGAGCCCGGCAGCAGCACCTGGGGCGACGGCGCCTCCAGCATCAGCTGGCCATCGGGCGAGGCCGTCACGCGATGGACGTCACCTGCGATGAGACTGGCGATCGTGTCCCGGGGGATGGCCACCGTTTCGCTGTAGCTTTCGTCCGCATCGAGAAGGCTGCGAGGTGACGGCGCCTCGACACCGCAACCGCGGGCAAGCCACAACACGATTGCGCTTGCGACCAGATCCTCCTCGGCAGCACGGTCACGCCGTCCCTTGGCCAGCACACCCGTGCAGCGGGCCACGCCCGCCGCTGTCGCGATGGCGATGTGGAAGCGGTGTTCTCCCCTTCGAGGTCTGTCACTGACCAGCGCCGCCGTTGCCCCGAGCCCGACCACATCTGCGTCGGGTTCAGCGATGGTTCTGGCGCGCAGACGCACTGTTTCGGCCATTGCGACAGCAGTTTCTGCACTGCTGGCCTGCCTCGGCGCAAAGCCGAGAAAGGTTTCCAGCGCATTGGTGTCGTAGGGCACCTGGGCCTCGAGCATCAGGCGCGACCCACCCGGCACGCGGAGAAGCTCGCCGATAGCCGCGCTGCCGCCACCGGTGATCGCGAGGGCGGCCTTGCGTCCGGATGTGTGCAGCGCCGTGATGAGCTGGCGCCAGGCTGTAGTATCGAGGCCCGTTGTCGACATTTTGTCCTCAGCTTGAACACCGACACCTGAAAGGTGGGGGCATCGCCAGATGGTGTCAACGGCAAGGATCGAGATCATGACAGCGAAGTGACGACAAGCGCCGGCCGCAAATTTCTGCCAGCACTGCTTTCTGACACCGACTGCAGAGGATTGGGCACCTTGCGCAACTGCCGGGCGGCTCGCGCCCGCCGGGCCGAACCATTTCGAACCGTCATCACTTCAGCCGCGCACGCCCCCTCTCGCGCCTGCGCATGCTCTTGCGCAATGCAGCATTTTGTTTTGCGTTGCAGCATTATCTCGTGTTTCACTTTAGCTATTAATACAGCGCTGTCATTTCACTGAATATTATTTTTATTCTCGCTCGTTAAAGCGGCAGGCCGCTCATGTTTTCGGCATGGAAACGGCATTTTCGTCGTATCTTTTTCGGGGTAATGGGCCTATTCTTATTTTATCGTTCCATATTACGAATATACCTTTGTCCCAAAATCCATGTTGGAGCGATGACTCGATGGGATTGGCTCGCTGTGCCATGCCGGATGCTTCCGGAAAGCCGATCCCGCGTCACGCAACTTGTCGGCCCTGAACTGGAGCACCCGATGAACGGTGATGTCTTTCAGCGGAAGCAAGACATGGAGAGGTCGATGTCCATTACGCAGATCCGTGCCGCAGCCATCGCGCTTACGTTCGAGCCCAGTGCGATTGTTCTTGCGCGGATTGTCGGTGATGCGGGAGAGTCCGCGCCACGGCGGGAAGCGGCGGCCGTCGCGCTGCAGAACTGGGCGCTCTACCGGAGCTGTTTTCCCGCATGATCAAGAGCGGGCTCGGCAAAGCGCAAACGCATGATCTTCCATGCATTTCGCGCCATCGCGGCGGCACCTGCACAAATAATCGCGGTACAACTGTGCCATAGCCAGGACATGCCTGCGGCTGTTGCCAACCCACGTCATGACGCGCTATCCCCCTGTGCATGATAAAACTTTGCCTGCTCGAAAATCAGGCATCGCTACCTATGAATGACCTTGTCTTCCGTTGACGAATATTGGATGGCTAGGTGACGACGGCTCCGGTCACCCTAATGGTGACGCAATACAATGCATTGGTTGGGCGATGGCAGATCAAGGACGAGACAGCTTCAAAGACTACGATCCTTCTCCGCATTTCTGCGAGTTGACGAGCCGTCCCAGTGCCGGCGGCAACCAGCTCGCCATGGTGCGTGAACGCCTCAGCTCCCTGGAGGTCTCGACGCTCCTGGACCGGGCCCACGAGGCAGAGAACGATCTCTTCAACCTCGGCATCACCTTCACGGTCTACAGCAACAAGGATGCGATCGACCGCATCCTGCCGTTCGACGTGATCCCGCGGGTGTTGACCGCATCGGAGTGGCGAACCCTGGAGACGGGTGTCATTCAGCGGGTGAAGGCGCTCAACGCCTTCCTCTGGGACATCTACCACGACCAGAAGATCCTTCGTGACAAGATCGTTCCGCGCGAACTCGTCGAAGGCAATTCCAATTTCCGCCAGGAAATGATGGGCTACAACCCACCGTGCGGCACCTACGTCCATATCAATGGCACCGACATCGTGCGCGATCGCGATGGCAAGTTCTGCGTGCTCGAGGACAACTGCCGCTCGCCGTCGGGCGTCTCCTACGTGGTGGAAAACCGCCACATGATGCAGCGCGGTTTTGCCGACCTCATGCGCGGAGTGAAGGTGCGGCCAGTGTCAAGCTACGGCCAGAAGCTCCTGTCGAAACTCAACGAGACGGCACCGGAGGGCGTGGATGATCCGTCGGTGGTGCTG
>JBKDZY010000837.1:0-1504 GCA_047971765.1 Hyphomicrobiaceae bacterium
GGCCGCCCATTGCAGCCAGCCCTCGCCCTCCCAAGCCACAACCGATTGGGAGGCCTTGAGAGGCATCATGGCCAGCATGCCATGCACGACCGTGCCGCCCTTGCCGATGGCCGCTTCGGCGAGCCGTTCATCGAAGTGGATGGGGTTGAAGTCCCCGGAATAGTCGGCCCAAGCCCGGACGGCCTCGCCGCCGAAGCGCAATGCGCTCATTGGACCACCTTCGAGAAGATCAGGGCGCTGTTGGAACCACCGAAACCGTAATTGACGTTGAGGACGTGCCGGATGTCGTCCTTGTGGCGATGGATGTTGGGGATGAAGTCCAGGTCGCACTCGGGATCGGGGTTCGCCAGATGGACGGTGGCCGGCATCAGGCCGGTCTCGATGGCCTTGAGGCAGAAGATGGACTCGATAGCCCCCGCGCCGCCGACCAAGTGACCGGTGTAGGACTTGGTGCTGGAGGTCGGAATGCCGTAGGCGGCGTCGCCCAGGGCCAGCTTCAAGGATTTTGTCTCGTTGAGGTCGTTGAGCGGCGTGGATGTCCCGTGGGCATTGACGTAGTCGATCTCGTGGGGGGCGAGGCCGGCCTGGGCGCAGGCCGCCTTGATGGTCTTGGTGCGTGCGAAGAGATCCTCGGCGGGAGAGGTGATGTCCCGCGCATCGGAATAATTGCCGTAGCCGGTGATCTCGCCCAGGATATGGGCGCTGCGGGCCTGGGCCGATTCCAAGTCTTCCAGGCAAAGCACCGCCGCACCTTCGGAAAGCACGAAGCCGCTGCGGTCGGCGCTGAACGGGCAGCAAGCCTTTTCGAGGGTGCTCTGCTCCTTGGTCAGGGCGCGCAGGGCGTCGATGCTCCACACGCAGAAGCCTTCACGGATGCTCTCGCCGCCGCCGGCAAGCATGACCTTGGCGCGACCGGAGCGGATGATCTCGTAGGCGTCGCCGACAGCGATGCTACCCGTGGCGCAGGCTGCGATCGGCGTATTCTGGTAGCCCCGCAAGTTCCAGTGCATGGACATCGCGGCCGTGGCCACGTTCGACATCACCAGGAGGTTGGAGAAGGGAGAGGCCATGCCTTCTTCCCGATAGTTGGCGTTTTCCACCGTGGATTCGTCCTGGGCGCCCCAGCCGGTACCGAAGATCACTCCCCGATCGAAAGGATCGTAGATGTCGTCCAGGAGAACTTCCTTGCCAAAGGCCATGGTCAGTGCCTCGTCGGCGGCGGACATCCCGAGCCGGGCGAATTCGGGCAGGAATTTCATGATGGCCTTGGGGAAGCCCTTGCGGAGCGGCTTGTTGTGCATCATGCCGAAGAACTTAGCGACGATGCTCGAATCAGGGAAGGATTCCTGCTGGTAGCCGATCCGGTAATTGACGATGGAATCCCAGATCTCGCTGCTGTTATTGCCGAGGGAAGAGACGGCGCCGTAGCCGGTCACTGCGACGCGGCGGGGTTCATTTTTTTGCATAACAAGGCCTGATTGATGTATTGAATTGAACTCGAGCG
>JBKDZY010000838.1:0-11721 GCA_047971765.1 Hyphomicrobiaceae bacterium
TTCGGTATCGTCATGACCGAGGCCAGCGCTGTCGAGCACCGCGGCAAGGTCTCCGACATGGACCTGTGCATCTATAACGAGGCACAGGCGCAGTCCTACAAGCCGTTGATCGAACTGATCAAGGAAGAGGGCGCGACGCCTGCCATCCAGCTCGCCCACGCTGGCCGCAAGGCGGGTATGCAGTCAGCCATGGAAGGCAACGGCGCACTGACGGAAAAGGAGATCCGCACGGGACGGACGCGCTGGCAACCGGTGGCGCCCACCACCACCGCCATCGGTCCCGAGTGGCCGACGCCGCATCAGCTCACCCCATCCGAGATCACCGATCTGGTCGGCGCGTTCGCTGCCGCAGCCAGACGCGCGGTGCGGGTGGGCTTCGAGGTCGTCGAGATCCACGGCGCGCACGGCTATCTGCTGGCCTCGTTCCTGTCGCCGGTGACGAACACGCGCAATGATGCCTATGGCGGCGACATCAAGGGGCGTATGCGCTTTCCGCTGGAAGCGGCGGAGGCGGTGCGTGCAGCGATCCCCGAGGAGACGCCGCTGTTCTTCCGCGTATCATCGGTGGATGGCACGGTTGAAGGCTGGAACATGGACGACACCGTCGTCCTTGCACGCGAATTGAAGGCGCGCGGCGTCGATGTGCTCGATTGTTCGTCTGGCGGCCTGATGGCCTCTGCGACCGCTGCTCCAGTGGCCCGCGAACCAGGCTTCCAGGTTCCGTTTGCCGCGCGCGCCAGGGCTGACACCGGTATCTCCACCATGGCCGTCGGCTTGATTCTGGAAGCGGCGCAGGCCGAGGCCATTCTCAAGGAGGGCAAGGCGGATCTCATCGCGATAGGACGCCAGGCACAGTTCAACCCGAACCTGCCCCTGCACTGGGCGCACGATCTGGGCATCAATACGCGATTTGAGGAATGGGGCCAGGAATACGGATGGTGGCTCGAAAAGCGCATCCGCACCATGCAGGGGTTCGCAACGCCAACCGGCAGGTTGCTGAACCGGTAGACTTGGCAGCCGGGGCACCCCCGCGGGGGGTGGAAGTGCCCCGGCTGACCGGCAGCTTAAGCCGCTCGAGCCAGTTGCTGGCTGCTCATGGCTTCTGCTACCAACTCGACGGCCTTGTCCCAGGACATGTCGGCATGTGGCTCGATGCCGATGGCCAGCAGGGCCTGGTTCGGCGTGCCGCCATCGCGGAACACGCGGGCGCATATCTGCCGGGAGAGACCCAGGGACTGCTGCCACTGGCTTGGATCGATGTGATTGGGGGTGGAGTCACGCATCGTCTGGCTCATTGTCGACTGGAGATTGATAATCATATCGGCCTCGCTGCGTTACCTGTGCTGACGAGCCGAGCTCTGGCTTGAAGGGGTGGCAAGCGCTCCGAACGTCGCGACAGCATGACGCGAAACCATGCTCTTATGCTGCCTTGTGCAACTTTCGATGCAAACGCTCAGAGCGCTTGCCGACTCGTGGGGCCATGATCTTGGGCCCAAACCTTTCATGCTGGCGGACCGGGACTAGGCCGCGGCCCGCTCTGGCTCGACACGTCGTTGGGGTTCGACACGCTTGGACTGGGAAGTGACGCTTGACGCAACGGTACGAACAACCTGAAGGGCTGCCTCGCCGAGCGGACGCCAGGCGTCCGTGTCGTTGGCTGCCACGCACGGGGGCGATTGGGGGATCTGGCAACGCTGAGACATGGCGAGACGTCCTTCAGTTGGTTACGCGATGACACGAACGCATTGGAGACTGATGCGGCACGAACGCAGCCGACTGGGACTGGACGCAGGAACTGGAAAGACGCAATGACGCAACGAAACGCTGACGCGGAGTACAGGACACTGGACGCAACGCTGACTGTGGGCCTTCACGCTGCCCGGAACTGGCACTGATACGCTCGCGGCCACGCAGGAACTTTGAAACCGCCGCCTTACGCTTGGAACGCTTGAGGGCCGAACTCAGCACGGCACGCGGTCCCTCGGAGAAGACACCAACACACGAACTGTGACGCGACACGACTGACGCAAACGCTACACGACGCACGAACTGGAACTCACGCTCGGCAACTGTGTTCGATGAGGAGGCGCGGACATCTTCAGCTTTGGTCCCCGACCTCTTGACGCCACGCTGAAACAGGACTTCGCCCGGAACCGCACACACTTTACGCGCTACAGTCAGTTCCCGGGGGCTACGCGGGACTTCAACCATCCACTGCCTCCCTCACCACTTGGCGACTCGCTTGAACTCGCCGCCTCGAACGATGATTAATAAACCGTTACTTTGTGGCCACGGCTAGACGCAATCACGGGATTGTTGGGGCATTTTGCTTGACGGCTGTTAATGCGGGCGCGGATTCGCGCGCAAGCAGCCTGATTCAGGCGCTTTGAGCCCTGTTGCGGTGCAACATGCGGCGTGCGTCAATGTTGTGGATAACAAAAATTACAATCTATCGCGTGGCGCGACTGACCCGAACGCTGCCTTCAGGCAGGCGACAAAAATTACGAACGACGCAATCACGTTCCATCCTGCAAGCGAAAGGCCCAGAAACCGCCATGCCGCCACGTCGCAGCGAATGACGCGCGTTTCCTTGAGCTTGTCCAGGATGCTGCCGCCACCAAGCGGTTGAAGGTGTCCCGGCGCTTGCGTGCAGGTGTCTGGGCCGGGCCAGAATTGCCATTCCACGCCGGCGTGATAGACGGCAAGTCCGGTGTTGGCGAGAAAGGCCACGGCCACGGCGAAGAACAGCAGGGCCGCAGCCTTGCGCTGGCCGGCTGCCAGTACCACCAGGGCGATGAACAGGGCCGGGATGCCGGCGTAGTAGGCCAGCCGCTGCTGCAGGCACAGGTGACAGGGCGCAAGCTTCACGACGTATTCGAAGAAGTAGGCGCCGAGAATTGCAGCGACGGCGGCCACGAGCGCGAACGTGCCGGCCTGGTAGCCGGGCCCTTCGGTGATACGGCGCAAGCTCGACATCGCGATCAGCGTCCCTTCTTCTGCGTCTTCGGTGCTGTCACTTCAGGAAGCGCAGCACCACGAATGCGCCGAACAGCAACACGAAAAAAACAGTCATGACCAGCCCCAGGCGCTTTTCGATGAAAGCCTGAATTGGTGGTCCGAACCAGTAGAGCAGGCCTGCCACGACAAAAAACCGCAAGCCGCGGGCAACGACACTGGCCATCAGGAAGACAGGCAGGCTGAGTGCTGTCGTCCCGCTGGCAATGGTGATGACCTTGTAGGGGAATGGCGTGACACCTGCAAACAGCACGATCCACGCGCCCCATTTGTTGTACTCCGCCGCGAACTCCTTGAATTGCGCGGAGTAGCCGTAGAAATCCAGCATCCGGATGCCGATGAGGTCGAACAGATAGTACCCGATTGCATAGCCGAGCAGCCCACCGAGCACCGAGGCGATGGTGCAAAGGCCGGCGAAATACCAGGCCCTGTGGCGGTTGGCCAGCACCATGGGGATGAGCATGATGTCCGGCGGGATCGGGAACACCGAACTCTCGACGAAAGCGACGAAAAAGAGCGCATAGATCGCCTTGTCGCTGGCCGCCAGACGCATAGCCCAGTCGTATGCCTGCCGCATCATGCGCGACATCCTTTTCTGAAGTGTTGGTCGGAGGGCATGGCGCGCCAACGGAAGGTTCGCAGCGGTTTGCGCCAGTCGTATCGCGAGTGCAAGGGGCTTATGTCCGTCGTTGCCGCAATTGGATGTAGAACGCGCCGTCTCCGCCATGGTTCCGCGCCGCCGGTCCGAAGCTTACCACCAGGCCTGCGATTCCGGGCTCCGCCAGCCAGCGCGGCACGTTGCGTTTGAGGACGCCGGGAGCCTCGTCCTCGAAACCGCCCGTTGCGCCAGCGCCAGCGCGCCAGCCGCCGCCCTTGCCGGTGATCACGAGCACGGTCCTGAAACCGGAACTGGAGGCCCGCATCAGGAAACCGACAAGACGCTGGTGGGCGGCCCGCTGTGTCAGCCCGTGCAGATCGAGACGCGCCTCGATCTCGACACGGCCGCGCGCGATGCGTCGAGAGTGGCGGCGGTCGAAGTCCGGCAGGCTGGCCGGCGCCGTGATGGTGCGCACGGTCGTCTTGGCAGTGGTTTTCCGGCCGTTTGTGGCAGCGGCGCCGTCGGCGGGGCGCGCAAGGGAACGGTTGGCAGCAGGGGACGCCTTTTCTCGGTCATGGAGCGGCAGGTCATCGCGGCGGGCGTGCTTGTCAGGCGGGGCCGCGTCAACCCGTTCGCTACCGGCGTCCGGCACCCGGCCCTTCATGCCCTTGACCGGTGCCACCGAGCGGGTGACGGCTGTCCACAGCGCCCGCTCATCGTCGTTCAGGACTGGCTGGCCATTGCGACGCCGCCGCTTGCTGCCCGGGTCACCGCTCATCGGCGCCTGCTCACGGGGGCAACTGATTGCCCGGGCACCGCCGCTTCGCGCCGCACGCCACTGCGCGGCAGGAAGACGAACAGATTACCCGGATGACGCACCCGGCTTGCCCGGTGCTGTGCCTTGTCGCCGGAGCCCATGAAGATGTCGCCGCGCTCGGGCCCCTTGATGGCGGCGCCCACATCCTGGGCCACCATCAGGCGGCGGAACGGCTTGGTCGTACCGGTAAGGACCAATGTTGGCGTGCTGACATATATGGGGCTGCCGAGCGCATGGACGCCGGGGTCGACGGCCAGGGAGCGTCCCGCGATCAACGGCGTGCCCATGGCACCGGGCGGGCCGCTGTCTTCCGCAGGCGTTTCCTTGAAGAACACGTAGGAGGCATTGAGGTTCATGACCATCTGGCCGCGCGCCGGGTCGGCCTTCAGCCACCGTCCGAGTGCCCCCATCGACATCTTGTGGGCGGCAACCAGCCCCTTGTCGATCAGGTAGCGGCCAATGGAGGTATAGGCGTGGCCGTTCTTGCCGTCATAACTGACCCGGGCGATGCTGCCATCCCGGAGCTGGATCTTGCCCGACCCCTGGATTTGCAGGAAGTAGAGATCGACGGGACTTTGCAGGTAGAGCAGCTCAAGGTTCTGGTGGGCCAGTGCACCGGCGGCAATTTCGGCGCGGGTCGGCAGCGGTGAGATGCCCGATGCCGTGCGCCGGCCATGCGTCACGCCCCTGTGTGCGGTCTTGCCTGACGTCTCGGGAACCGCCGTCACCAGGTCTTTCGGCCGTTTCAGGATCGGCGTCTGGAACTTGCCATGCCGGGTTCGTGAGCCATGCAGGAGCGGCTCGTAGTAGCTGGTCAGCAGGCCTTCGAGCTTGTCATGGACGACGCGCTGGGGCCGGAACATCTCTTCCAGGAATGCCCGCGCCTGCTTGCGCGTGATCTTTGAGGGCAGGGCCAGTGCGGCATGGCAGACTTCGACAAGCTCTTTCGGGGTTTGCGATTTGCGGCCCCGGCCTGCCGTCGCCTTGCGCAGGTCCAGCACCCGCGGACATGACGCGATGAAGGCTTTCAGGCCTGCCAGATGGTCATCGTCATCCCAGCCCGGCAGTTCGCTGAAGGCGATCGGCTCATAGACCACACCACGCTTGCGGGTCTTTTCCATGGGCGGCCCCTGTAGTGGCGCGGCCGGGTTCTCCGGGGTACGCGCAAAAGCACTCGGCATGGCAAGGGAAATAACCAGCGCCACGGCGAGAACAGCGGAGCACGGCAAGGCCGCAGGGTCTCGGAAAAGCCAGGCGCTCCACACGTTGGTTCAACCGCCCCCTAATCTTTGGCCGGAACGCGAAATCCATACGATCCCGCACCGCGCACGCCCCAGGCAAGGAAATCCGGATCGTCCGGTCTCGAAACGTTCGCGCGAGGCAGGCCTCGGTTCCAGTAGGCTGCGGTTCGGCCGGCTGCGGGACTCTCACGCGTTATGAAATGTCACAGGCAGCTTGTACGGGAAGTCACGTCCTCGCGAAATGACAATCGCGTCGCAGGCGCTGTTCGCCGGTTGCCGGTGTCCTGATGTCGAAGTTTGCGAGCTTCAGAGGTGAAGCATGTCTGCAGACTTCGAAGTGACAAAACACATTGAAAACAAAGGTTTGAAAGTGGGGCTCGGATCAGGAAATTCGCTCTGGGGGGCGCAGCCGAATGATGGCAAACTTCTCGATCACCACACGATAGCGGTTTCGCTTCAGGTGGAAACGCCCAGGCCGCGCCCGCACAGAACCAGATCTTTGGCCCGATGCGGTCCTGTGAGCACGAACAAGGCGAGACCGATTCGGACTTAGCCGGAATTGGCCTAGGCGGGCGCCTGCGTCGCAATCAGCTTCCAGTTCGGATCCCGAGAACTGACATCGCGCGCGAACGTCCAGATGTCGGTGACGTCCTTGATGCGCTTGGGGTCGCCTGAGATCACGGTGCCGGACCGGTCTCGCGTCGCCGAAATCAGCTCGCTGACGAAGCGCATGGTCACTTGCGCCTGTCCGCCCTTCAGTTCCGCTTCGGCAATCTCGGCTTTCGAAATGCCGACAAAGCTCTGGTCGATGATCTCGCCGCGTCCCTCCCGTTCGGTGATCGCCGACGAGAACCCATCGAACACGTCCTTGCTCAGGAGGGTCTTCAGGGTCTTGCGATTGCCCTCCGCGAATGCGGTGACGATCATCTCGTAGGCCTGCTTGGCACCGGTAATGAAGTGCTCGGGATCGAAGCTGCGGTCCGCGCGCGCAATGGCCAGCATGCCTTCCGTGAGCGAGGGATTGCCGGACGACATGGTGCGGACCTTGGCTTCGACGCCGGCCACAGCCTCGCTCGGATGCGGGGCATCGGTGGCGCCGTCGGCCCGCTCCTGGCGCGGCAGGGCGACAACCTTGTCGTTGGATTGCGCCGCCGCCGCACGGGCTCTCTGTTCCGCCTTGAGCCGCTCGACGCGCGCATCGTCCGCGCTGTTCTTGCGGCCGAGCACACTCCTGAGACGCAGGATGATCACCAGCGCCACGACGACAAGCAGAATTGTAAATATGTCAATTGGGCCGTTCATGCTCTTTGCTGCTTTCCAAGCGATGGTCTTGAGCGGGAACCTTGTTCACTGTCACCGGGACGTACATATCCTGGCCAGCAGTCTGTTCGACGCACCGGCCACGGGATCTGCGCAAAACCCGGCACGTGGTTCCTCGCGTAAAAGTTTCCCTCTCCTACGCTCCGGCCACTATGGCGAATGTAGGATATCGAGCGGCTAAATCCAAGATGCGGATCGGATTTGTGACCGCCATCTACAGGCCAGAGGATGGTCAAAGTAAACTGAACTCCGTCAATCGCACGTGCCTTGGACATTTCCGACCACCTTTTTTCACCATGGTGCACCTTAGGCAAGGCGCATGGGCAACTTGTCGGGCGGGATGAGCCGCGCCAGCGGTCAAATTTTCATGCCATCAATTGGGCAGCAGCTTGTGTCATCGCCAAGGCCGCGATATGCCGGAGATATGCAGGACGCGAGCCATGCTGCAGTGCGAAGACGCGGAGAGCCGGTCTGCTGCCAAGTCGACACTCATGTATTGCTGCAGCGGTGGCGCGTCTGATGCATGGAGGAGGGGGCCATGCCGGGTTTGCCGTCAGGTCCGCCGAAGCGGTGCCGGTGCCACCGATGAGGGCATTAACATGACCATCGTGCTGCTCATCGTTTTGATCGCATGGCCGTTGCTTGAAATTGCCGTGCTGATCAAGGTGGGTGAAATCATCGGCTTCTGGCCGATTTTCGGCATCGTCATCGCGACATTCATCATCGGTGCTTCGGTATTGGCGCGCAGTGGCCTGTCTGCGGCCTTCAGGGTCCAGGAAGCGATCATCAAGGGCGAGGCGCCAATGGCCGCCATGCTCGAGGGGGCTCTGCTGGCTACCGCTGGCGTGCTGCTGGTGACGCCGGGCCTCATTGCCGACATCCTGGGTGGTCTGCTGCTCGTTCCGCCGCTGCGGATGCTCTGCGCGAACTGGTTTTTGAAGAGCGCGTTCAAGCATTTCGAGGTGCACACCGCCAGCACCACGTTCGAGGAACGCGACACCTTCTCCGAAACCCGGGACCACCACCGCCCGCCCCGTGGCGGTGACCAGCCGGCCGGCAGCGGCCCGGTCATCGATGGCGAGTTCGAGCGCCTGGATGAGCGCCCGATGGACTCCGAAAACGACCGCCGCCGGGGCGGTACGCGGGGCCGGTGAAGGAAGAGTGGATCTCGGGGGCTTGTCCCGCCCGGCGCATGCCGGGCCGGGATGAAATTTGACAGGTCCTCGAAAAGAAATAAAAAAGGCGTCGAAAAATCAATAGGTAAGATAATCGGTCTAGACTGCTTCCGATCCAGCCATGCGCGCGGGCGGTCCGCGTGAACGACCCGCAACTCATGTTTTTCGAGGCCAAGGAGGATTGTCTTGAAGCCAACCATTCAGATGCCCGGCGGTTCGGGCCGTCAGCCCGGTGTGCCCTTTCTCGGTGTCGGGGCGGTGATCCTCGTTCTTGTCGTCCTGTTCGTGTTGTCCATCGTTTGGATGGGCATCTACCGCATCGACGCCGGCCACGTCGGCATCGTGAAACGCTTCGGCAACGTGGTGGAGGTTGTCGATCCGGGTCTCCACGTCAAGATCCCGTATGCCGATACCGTCGAGGAGATGGAGGTGCGCGAACGGGCCTTCACGATGAAGCTGGAAGCGGCATCGCAGGATCCGCTGGAATTGCCGATCGTCGTGACCGTCAACTGGCTGGTGAAGCGGAACAACGTCAAGGATCTCTACGTTCAGTTCGGTTCCCTGTCACAGTTCGAAAGTCGCATCATCCAGCCCCGCCTCAACGATGCGGTGAAGGGGGTGACGAGTGGCTACACGGTCAACGACCTGCTGCGCAAACGGACGGAGTTTCGCGACAAGTCACAGTCGGCCTTTGGCGCGCGCATGCCCGACGACATCGAGATCACGGGCTTTTCCATCGTCAACATCGGCTTTCCGCCGGAATACACCAAGGCCATTCGCGACAAGCAGGTGGCCCGCGAGCAGGCTGAAACCGAGCGGTTCGTGCTCGAACGCCAGAAGTTGACGACGACGCAGGTCACGCAGACGGCCATGGCACAACGTGACGCCGACAAGGCCCGCGCCGATGGCCGCGCCTACGAGATCAAGGTGCAGGGCGAGGCCCAGGCCGAAGCCGTCCGCATTCTGGGCGATGCACTGGCCCGCAACCCGCTCGTCATCGAATACAAGAAGATCGAGAAATGGGGTGGCCGTTTCCCGCAAACCTTCATGGGCGGCCAGCAGGGCTCCAATATCCTGTGGCAGTTGCCAGGCGCCACCGTTGCGGCACCAAAGGCCGCCCAATCGCCACCACGCCCCGCCAATTGACGATCCCACTGGGGCGCCGGGCCGGATGCAGGATCCGGCCTTTGTGGCCGGAATTGGCCAACGAGAGACTGCTGGTCAGGGACGACCCATAGGATTGCCATCTCGGTGCTTGTCACCGGGATAGCCGGAAAAGGGAGAGGCGTGGGTCCGGCTGAGACGGAATCGGGACACTCGACAGCCGCTCAGCGTTCGACCTTCGATTGATGCGTCTTGCGCTTTTCCACGTCTTCCGAGAGTTGTTCGTCGAGCATGGCTTCGAGCCGCAGCAGATCGTCCGGCAGCGGCATCCCGAGGGCCTTCATCTCGTTCAGCTTCTCGCGCAGCTGGAACTCCAGCTCCTGCCGGTCCTCGGATTGATCCGTGAGCTTGCCAAGAAGGAAACCGATCTCGGACTTCAGCACCTCGAATGCCATCTGGAGCCTCCGGCGTTTGATGTTGCGGCCAGAGTGAAGTGTGCGCCACTTCACCCTGAAAGCCAATTTGACTTTTTGACCATCTGCAATCGCACATGGCAACCACATGCCGGTCGAGGCTGCTGCCCGTACCCCGGCCCCTGCGCGGCATGTGCCCCACCGCGCCCTCACGCTCACCAGGTCATGGTCGGTCCGCGCTCGTCTTCAGGCGAGGAGCGCCAGCAACGGTTCCGCCGGGCCCTTGTCTCCAAGGCCGCGGACACGCGCCACGATCTCCTTGGCCGTCGCCGCATCGAAGCGCCCCGAGACGTTGTCGAGGAATTTGGCCTCGATCTCCGATGGCGTGAGCGGTTCCTGCGGGTCGCCCTTGGGAAAATCGCGCATGTCCGTGAACGAGCGGCCGTCGCGCAGGGTGACCGTCACGCGCGCCGGGAACTTGGCCGGATAGAGCGTGTTGAGCTCGGCGTCGGCTACGGTTTCCGTGTTGGCGAGTAGCCGTTGCACATCGTCCCGCATCACGCGCTCCTGCGTGAACTGCGCCTGCCCCACCTGCCTGTCCAGGGCTGCCACCGCGCAGCAGTAGGGCACGCTGACACGAGCCCCCATGGCCGTTGTCACCTCCTTGGCGGAGAAGTGCGTCTTCACGGTGTTGTACGTTTCATTGGTGATGCTGGCGATGTCCGCCGGCTTGAGATCATGCCTGGTGACCACCGCCAGCGTCGCCTGGATGGGGGAATGGCTGGCGAGGATGGATGGAAAGAACTTGAAGCCGTTCTGCAGGATTTCCCAGGTCTCGCCCAGTCCTCGTGTCAATGCCGTCTCGTCCGGTTCGAGCGAATACGCCGCCAGATACCCCTTCTCGTGTTCGAGCATGGTCGGTGGTGATGTGCCTCCCGCCTGCGCCAGCCTGGCGGACAGGATGCCGTTGAAGGCGGCCTTGCCCGGGTGCAGGCTCTTGGTCAGGTCGCCCGACGTGAAGAAGGTGTTGAGGCCGGCAGCCTGCGTCCCGGCGAACCCGAGCGCCATGCGCGCGCCTTGCGGGTCCAGTCCCAGGGCGGCCGCAGCCGTCGCCGCCGCGCCGAACGTGCCGTTGGTCGCCGTCGAGTGCCAGAACCGGTAGTGCGTCGGCATCACCGCCATGCCCACTCTCACCGCCGTTTCATAGCCCGCGACCAGGGCCGTCAACAGATCCTGGCCGCTGAGGTTGCGCTCCTGCGCCAGCGCCAGCGCGGGCGGCGCCACGACCGAACCCGTGTGCAGCAGTGCGCGCTTGTGCGTATCGTCGAAATCCGCCGCGTTGACGAGCGCACCATTGGCCATGGCGGCCAGTGCGGCATCGGCCTTGACGCCCTGTGACCCCCAGATCGAAGCAACGGGTTGTGAGCGGAACGTGCCGACCACCTTTTCCATGACGGCGGCCTTTGGCGGGTCGTCACGCCATGCGCCGATGGCACATCCCAAGGCGTCAAGAATGACGTCACAGGCTTGCGCGGCCACGGCGGCAGGCAACGCCGCGAAACGGAGGTCGGCAACGAACGCGCCGAGTTCGGCGGTCGGGCTATTGCTGTCGGCAGGGCTCATGGGCGGAGGATGTCTTTCGTTCTGTAGGGTTGTTCGATTGGCATCACGGTAGCAGGTGGTCGGGCCGGAATATTAGGCCTGTGTCATCTTGAAGCGCTGGTCGTCGTCGGTACGCATCTGGTTCACGAGATCGATCTCCCAGGCCAGATAGGCCCGCATCGCGTTCTCTTTGCTCTCCTGGCTGCCATCACGCTCACGCGCGGGCAGCCACACGTCGTCGGCTTCGTCGGCCATCCGGTTGGTCTGGCTGTCGAGCGCATAGCCCGCCGCCACCCAGGCCCGGGTCCCACCTTCGAGCGCAACCAGCGGCACACCTGATTTGACGCCGATCTCAGCGGCGGCAAGACGGGCCAGTGCTCCGTCCGGGCTCGTCAGTACGATCATGTCGGAACGGGGAACCTTTGCCAGTGCCTCG
>JBKDZY010000839.1:0-3216 GCA_047971765.1 Hyphomicrobiaceae bacterium
TCAGCCCCGAACAGCTGACCATCGTGCAAGGGATTTTGAAGGATCACCTACCCAAAGGCACGCTGGCCTGGGCCTTTGGCAGCCGCGTGACATGGACCGCCAAACCTTTCTCCGATCTGGACATCGCGCTGGAAGGGGCCGCCCCCCTGCCATCCGATGTGCTGATCGATTTGAAGGAGGCGTTCGAGGCCTCCGACCTGCCATGGAAGGTGGACGTGATAGACCTGAATGCCGTGTCGCCGGAGTTCCGGGCGATTGTGGAGCAGCAGAGGGTGCAAGTAATCTTCGATGTCTGGCTGCGAGACGAACTGGGGAAGTACATGGACTTCTCTAACGGAAAATCGTCACCGGAGCGGACGGAAAGCGGAAGCTTTCCTGTCTATGGCTCAAATGGATTGATCGGTTGGAGCGAGCAATTCAACGCCCCCGCTGGGACGACAATCATTGGCCGTGTCGGTAGCTATTGCGGAAGCACTCACTACTCGCGTGTCCCATGTTGGGTGACAGATAATGCAATTAAAGCAACCGCCAAGAATGAAAAAGAGCACCGATTTTGGAATTATGCACTAGAGAACCAAAACCTGCACACATTGCGAAGCGGCTCGGGTCAGCCGTTGATCAACCAAACTTCGTTGAAGGCTCTTGAACTCGTAATTCCGCCCAAAGACCAGCGCTTGCCTATCGGTGAGTTGCTTGCTTCCCTCGACGACAAGATCGAGTTGAACCGGCGGATGAATGAGACGTTGGAGGCGATGGCGCGGGCGGTGTTTCGGGATTGGTTCGTCGATTTCGGCCCCACCCGCCGCAAGACCGCAGGCCTCACCGACCCCGCCGCCATCCTCGGAGGCCTCCTCCCCGACCCCCCAAAAGCCGCCCCCCTCGCCGCCCTCTTCCCCGATGGTTTTGGAGGGAATGGCTTGCCTGAGGGGTGGGAACTCGAACGCTTGGACCGCTACCTTGGGCTTGCTTACGGAAAGGCCCTGACCAAGAAGGACCGAGTGGAGGGCGATTATCCAGTGTACGGTTCAGGCGGCATCAGCGGGTCGCACAACGTGCCGTTGGAAAATGGCCCTGCCATCATTGTTGGACGCAAGGGCACCGTTGGAAGTCTCTATTGGGAAGATCGAGACTTTTTCGCAATCGACACTGTCTTCTATGTCGTTCCGAAGACCCGTCTGAGCTTCCTTTTCTATATACTCGAAACTCTTGGCCTAGAGCATATGAACACAGACGCCGCAGTGCCGGGATTGAACCGGAACAACGTCTATCGGCTGGAGCGCGCGTTCGGTTGTGAAGCGACCCGAAATGTCTTTGCCGATTTGGCTGACCAGTTCAGGGCAATGATCCGCAACAATGAACAAGAAAACCAAATCCTCGCCGCCACCCGAGACCTCCTCCTCCCCAAACTCATGTCCGGCGAACTTCGCCTGACCGGTGCGGAGGGTGCTGCATGACCCGGCACAGTTACAACATCTACTGTGATGAGACCTGCCATCTGGAAAACGATGGTATCCCGGTCATGGTTCTGGGGGGGCTATATTGCCGACGTGAGGACACGCGGTGCATTGCGGACGCGATCCGCGAGATCAAGGCGCGTCACGCGCTGCCCAAAGGCTTCGAAATCAAATGGACCAAGGTTTCGCGCGGCAAGCTTGGCTTTTACCGTGACCTGATCGCCTTTTTCCTGTCGGAAAATGCGTTGCGGTTTCGCGGTGTTCTGGTTCCTGACAAGCAGCTTCTGGATCATGGCAGATTCGGGCAGGATCACAACGATTGGTATTACAAGATGTACTACACGATGCTGCGCTACGTCTTCGATCAGCAGCATCAGTATCATGTTTATCTGGACATCAAGGACACGCGCGGGGGCGAAAAGACCCGCCATCTTCACGATGTCCTGTGCAACAGCCTGCACGATTTCGACCGTGAGACGGTGGTCAAGGTCCAGCAAATCCGTTCGGAGGAAAGCGAAGTCCTGCAACTGGCAGATCTGCTCATCGGCGCGATCGGCTATCATAACCGGAATCTGTCAAGCAGCGACGCCAAGCAGACCCTGATCGCCGACATGCGGGAGAGGCTGGGACAGAATGCTTTGGCTTCGACCTCCGGATTTAGGCAACGCAAGTTCAACCTGCTCCGCTGGCAAGCAAACGGGACGGGCGAATGACACTCCCGAACCTGATGCCGTTCAACGATTATGGCGGAGACTGGGGCGCGTATGAGCTGGCGCTGTACCAAGTGTTCGAGCGCGATATCATACACCATGATCTGCAATTCCAGGGGTTGCGCGTGAACGCGCGTCGCCTCCCTGAGCATGCGCGCAAGTGGGCGTGTTTCTGGCACCTGATCTCTGAGGGGCGCCTCGAGGACGAAAGAACCCCGGATTTGCGCCGCTGTGAAAGGTTGCCCCTTGTTCGCTGGATTGTTGAGAATGCCGCCTCTCATACCGACATCGACATGTGGGAACAGGTGCGTGGCCATCAAAGAAACTGGCTGCTCTGGCACGAAGAATACCAACTTGTCGTTCTGGAGCAGCGGAACGACTATTACCTTCTGAAAACGGCATTTTGCACCGAACAGAATCACCGAGTGCGCAAGTTCCGTCGTGAGCGCGATGCTTATTTGCGCGCGGCCCCGTAACGTACTGAGGCCGCAGCGATCTCTCGCAGCGACCTCGAAAACTCCTTCTGCGCATGGCAGATGAGATAGGAAATATATGCACTCTGAAAGTGCAAATGTCAAGTTAGCAGGATGATCCCTGCACCAAGGGAAAGGCCCCGATGATTAACGAAGACCTTGTCGAACAGGCTGCGCTGGCCATCCTGCAGGAACAGGGGCTGCCCTATCTTGGTGCAGATGTCATCTCTCCCGATGGCTCAGCACCCGAGCGCGCCTCTTACGGTGAGGTTCTGTTGATGGAACGGCTGGAGGCGGCCGTGGCGCGGCTGAACCCCACGATCCCCGAAGATGCCCGCCGCGATGCGCTGCGCCAGATCACCGGCTCGGAAACGCAAAGCCTGACTGAAGAGAACCGTCGTATTCACCGCCTTCTGGTCAATGGCGTAGACGTCGAGTTCAAGGCCGATGATGGCTCTATCCGGGGTGACAAGGTCTGGCTGGTCGATTTCGAGGACCCGCAGGCCAATGACTGGCTGGTGACGAACCAGTTTACTGTGATCGAGGGCAAATACAACCGCCGCCCGGATGTGGTCGTGT
>JBKDZY010000840.1:0-4139 GCA_047971765.1 Hyphomicrobiaceae bacterium
AGTGGTAGAAGTTCGACTCCACGAACTTGCCTTGATACTGGCGTGCCTCCTCCTCGCATTTGGCGAGGTCGGTGCCGAGCACGGCAAACTCTGTCAGCAGTGGCACCGGCGGTTTGGTGCCGTGATACTTCTGGTGCAGTTCGCGTCCCTTCCTGATCATCGGCTCGCGCATTTCCCAGGGCCGGTCCGCAAACATCACCATGTGGGCGCCGAGCTTGGCGGCTGAATCGATGGAATCCTCGCTCGAGGCGACGGCATAGATGCGTCCGTCGAACGACCTCTGCGGGCCGGGCCGCAGTTGTGTTCGCGGTTGCTTGTAATGGGGGCCGTCTCCCTCGATGAAGCCGGTCTTCAGCGCGTTGATGATCATGGGGGCGGCTTCGTCGAAGCGTGCACGCGATTCGCCCATGTCCTTGCGGAAGGCATGAAATTCGCGGCGGGCAAGGCCGCGGCCCATGCCGAAACGAAGCCTGCCACCAGACACCATGTCGAGCACCAGCGCATTCTCGGCGACCCGCAGGGGGTCGTGCCAGGGCAGGATGACGGCCGCCGTGCCGACATCGATGTTGGGGCACAGGGCTGCCAGATGCATCATCAGGGCGAGGTTGTCGGGCACGAACGAGTAGTCGTTAAAGTGATGTTCCGCTGACCACAGGCAATCGAAACCCAGGTCTGCGGCCATGCGTGCGAGGCGGATATCTTCGTCCCAGACTTGGCTGTCGGGGCAGTTGTCCCAGCCGTAGTTGGTGAAAATCATCATCATTCCAACGTCCATGGCAGGTCTCCTTGGCCAGCATGATGGGTGTGACTGCTGCAGCTCATGCTTTCATGTCCGGACAAAGCGTGCAAGGCGTCATCATCGCGCCCAGGCAAGATGTGCGAACAGGTGCGGCGCGCGAGCATGCACCCGCCGGCGCACATGGGCAGCGGTTCCGGATCGCCAGAGAGGGGCCGAGCGAGGCTATTCCGCGGCTTCGCGCGTGACGGGGGCTTCCCACTCGACGGTGGCGCGGCGCGAATAGTCGGTGAACCATTCGGGATCGGTGCGGAACTCGGTGCGGCCGTCGGCGTGGATGCGGGCGACGGCGCGCCGCGAGGAGAGGCAGAACATGTGCACGCTCATGGGCATGCCGCCGGTGTGGCAATAGCCGACCTCGATATGGCAATCGACGACCATGGACGAACCCATGAAGCCCATGGCGCCCATGCCGATGGAATTGCCAAGCTCCTTGAGTTCTTCCTCGAGGGCGGCAATCTTCGGGTCCGGGTTGCGGGAGCCGACGACACGCAGGCAGGCCGCCTGTTTGCCGAGCACCGAGCATATGTCCTTGGAGCCGCCGAGGCCGATGCCGATGATGGCTGGCTGGCAGGCAAGGCCGCGTTTGCCGAAGGCGATGCAGGTATCGAGGAAGAAGCGCTTGATGCCTTCCAGGCCGTCGCCTGGGAACAACATGCGGTAATCGGTGCCGAACAGTCCGCCCTTGTGGACGGTGACGAGGTCGATCCAGTCCCCCTCGGGATGGAAGGCGTATTCGATTTCCGGTGCACCGATGCCGCAATTGTTGTTGTGATCGGTGCGCCAGAGGGGATGCACGCGGTTGGGGCGCAAGGGCACATCGTTGGTGGCCTTGGCGGTGGCCCGGCGCAGCGCCGCCTCGACCGCAACGGGGCCGCCTTCGACACGGGCCTCGTTGCCATATTTCACATACCAGCGGGGCACGCCCGTATCGCCGCACATGGCACGCCTGTCTTCCCTTGCGGCTTCGTAGTTCTCCAGCATGGCCTGGATGACGAACGAGGACAGGTCCCCTTTCTCGCTGTTGGCGCAGGCGCGGAGCCCACCGAGATAGTCTTCGGGAATCTCGATGGCGGCCTTCTCCATGAGCTTTTCGGCGGTCTTCTGGATTGCGACGATGGGAATCATGCGTGCTCCGACAACGGTATTGTGAGCCGACCTTGTTGTTCACGAACCTGCGCCGCTCAAGGCCGGATGGCAAGGCAAGTCTTTGGGTGAAATGAGGGCCGGCCAATGCCTGGGTGGTTGGTTCAGTGTTCTCCTGGCTCCCATTCGGGACTAAACCCGCCAAGTGCCGGATGATACATTTCATCGCCGGAATGCTGGGTGAACTCCATGTTCAAGCGATCTTCGCGCAAATGGAGGATTTCGATGCAATGGGCGCAGAGCGCCTTGGCCACGGCCATCCGCTGTTCGGCGGGACGTCCTTTTCGAATGTCCAGCATCATGCATGACACAGGTTCCGGCTCCTCGCCGGCCTTCGTAATTCTCCACGCTCCTCCGTCGCCCAGTTCGCGGATCGCGATGCTGATGCGTCGAATGTCGACAGACATCATCTTCGCATAGGTCTCGCTCATCGCCGCCGCGAGCCGCTTCTTGGCGTCAATCGGATATCGGCCAGTAACATCAAGCTGAAGATAGGGCGTGGCAGTCTCCGCTATTCGGCGGCCTGGGGTTCATCCTTGATGAGCGTCTCGCCGGGTTTGACACGGGTGAACTGGACTGGTTGTTCGGCAACGTCCAGTTGGCTGCCGGTCTTGCGGATGACGGTGAAGGTCGAGGTCTCAAGATCACCGGGGTCCTTGTAATCCTCACGGAAGTGCGAACCGCGCGAGTTTCTGCGGGCCAGGGCGGCGTTGGCGACCACCTTCGACATGGCGATCTGCGAGCGCAGGTTCAGCCAATCGTGCCAGGACAGATTGAAGGCGCGGTTGGTGTCGGGTACGCCGGCGGCGGACAGTTGCGCCTCAAGTTCGTCGAGCTTCGCAAGTCCGCGGCGCATCCCGGTCTCGTCGCGGATGATGCCGACATCGGTCCACATGGTGTCGAGCAGGGTGTCCCGGATGACGTTGACATCTCCCGGCCGTGTGCGGAACGGCGCGGTCGAGGCCTCCATGGCGGCCGAGACCACTTCCATGTCCGGTTCGCGAAAGGCTAGGCCGCGCTTGATGTCGGCGGCCATGGTTTCGCCCGCGATGCCGCCGTAGACGGTCGAATTGCCAACACCGTTGCCGCCCAGCCGGTTGGCGCCGTGAACGCCGCCGGCATCCTCGCCGGCGCAGTAGAGGCCAGCGACATCGGTCGATGTATCGACCTTCACGACCACGCCGCCCATGAGATAATGCGCGGTCGGCACGACCTCGACCAGACCGCCGGCGAGATCGAAGCCGCAATCGGCGCATCGCTCCACCATGCCCTTGAACATCCTGGCGACCTTCTCGGGGCCCAGGTGTCCCATGGCAATGTAGAGGCCGCCATTGGGTGTCGTGCGGCCCGCCAGCATCTCGCGATACATGGACTGGGAAACGAGGTCGCGGGTGGCGCGTTCGCCGCGGGAATCGTAGTTGAACATGAAGCGCTGCTCGGAGCCGTCGAGCAGGTAGCCGCCCGCACCGCGCAGGCCCTCCTCGATGATGGTACCGGTCATGCGGGTATCCGGGCCGGCCAGAACACCGGTCGGGTGGAACTGCACCATCTCCATGTCCCTGAGTGGCAGGCCGTAGTCGAGAGCCATGGCAAGTCCATCCATGGCCTTGTCGCCGGAGGGGGTGTGGTACTTGTACATGGTGGGGCCGCCGCCTGTGGCCAGCAGCACGGACCTGGCGGTGACGAGCCGGAAGTTGCCCGTGCGGATGTCGATGAACAGCACGCCGGCGATGTCGCGGCTGCCTTTTGCGGGCACCAGCGCAATGGCGCGGTGTTCTTCGAGGCGGCGGATCGAAGGGCGGGCCCAGATCTGCTCCATCAGCCGATTGATGATTTCGATGCCGGTCAAATCACCTTTGTGGACGGTGCGGTCGAAGGTCTGGCCCGCAAATGCCTTGCCATGCAGGGAACCGTCGGGATTGCGGTCGAAGAAGCAGCCGATCTCGTTCTCGAGTTCGCGGACGCGCTCGATGGCCTTTACCACCAGCGTCCAGGCCAGCTCCTGGTTGGGCAGCCATTTCCCGCCCTCGATGGTGTCCATGAAATGGCGCTCGATGGAGTCGCCCTTGTGGAGCGCGACGTTGTAGCCGCCCTGGACCATGCGCGTGCACCCCGATTTGCCGAGCAGGCCCTTGGTGGCAACGGTGATGGCGAGACCGGGATTGGCCTGATGGGCGTGCAGGGCGGCAAAGAGGCC
>JBKDZY010000841.1:0-1896 GCA_047971765.1 Hyphomicrobiaceae bacterium
GATGCCACGACGAGATCTGGAACACCGTGTCCTCACCCGCCTTGCCGATGGAGGTGGGCACGCCGTACAGCCCTCCGTAGTACGTGATGTACTTGGTGGTCAGGCCCGACTCCTTGCTGGCGCGCACCAGCAGCGCCAGGTCGTTGCCCCAGTTGCCTGTGAGCACCGTATCGGCGCCCGATTGCTTGATCTTGAGCACATACGGCGCAAAGTCCTTGACCTTGCCGAACGGGTGGAAATCATCGCCCACGAACTCGATATCGGGCCTGGCCTTTCCGATGATGGCCTTGGCATCGGCGCTGACTTCGTGACCAAAGCTGTAGTCCTGGTTGATCAGGTAGATCTTCTTGATGTCCGGGTTCCTGGCCACGTAGTCGGCCACGGCATACATCTTCATTTTCTGGTGCGCCTCGAACCGGAAGAACCAGAAGCTGCACTTGGACTCGGTCAGGTCCGGCAGCGCCGAGCCATAGTTCAGAAACAGCACACGCGCATCGGGATTGCGCTGGTTGTGTTTGTCCACGGCCGTGAGCAACGAGCCGGCAATGCCCGAATTGCCCGCCTGCACCATGAAGGTGATCTTCTGGTCGATGGCTTGCGTCAGCATGGCAACGGCCTTGCTGGAATTGCCGCCGTTGTCCATCTGCACCACTTCGAGCTTGCGGCCCAGCACGCCACCGCGTTCGTTGATCAGCTGCACCGCATACAGCAAGGTCTTGGCGACGGTGGCGCCCGTGGAGGCCGTGGGCCCCGAGAAGGTGTCGATGTGGGCGATGCGGATGGGCGGCGCCGATTGCGCTGCAGCGGCCCATGCTGTGCACGTCAACACGGCAGCCATGCAGGTTGCGCGAAGAATACTCATGGATTTGTCTCCTGGTGTGGCCCGCCCTGCGCAGACCATTACTGTTTATAAACTATAAATTACTCTTTGGTAACTTATGGTGAATGTTATAAGTGACAATGCACAGTGTCAACTGGAAAATTGACACGTCGGCGACTTCATCCGCACATCACCTAACCCCATCACGCTTGTCGAAGTGAAGAACAAATCTGCCCGTTGGAACAATGCCCTTGCCGAGGTTCCTGATACGCGCGAGATCCGCAAGCGCGCCTTAATCATGGCGGCAGGCCGAGTGTTTGGCACTAAAGGCTTTCACAACACGACGCTCGATGACATCGCCCAGGCGCTGTCGGTCACCAAGCCGGCGCTATACCGGTATGTCGAAAGTAAGCACGAGATCCTGTTTGAATGTCACCGCATGGCTGTAGGCATGGCAGAAGAGGCGCTGACAGAGGCACAGCAAAATGCCTCAACACCTTTGGCACGGCTGCGCCAGTTCGCGGCGCTTTACATTCGCAAGATGACCAGTGATCTGGGGACCTGCGTCGTATTGACCGAGTACTATTCAATGACGCCCAAACACACCGAAGTGATTCAACGGCGCCGTCGCGTGCTTGACAGCGAACTGCGGGGTCTCGTGCAGCAGGCCATGGATGAAGGCCAGATCGCTCCTTGCGACTCCAAGCTCGCGGTGTTTTTTTTTATGGGTGCCATCAACAACATCAACCGCTGGTTCACTGACGATGGCCCACTGACTGGCGAGCAGATCGCACAAGTCTTTGCTGACCATGCCATAGCCTGCCTGACGCCCATCTGACAAACGCTGTGTACGCGCAGGACCAGGCCAATTCCATGGTTATCGAAAACCCACCGGTCTCTCGCGCTATCGTTGTCACAGGTGTGGCGTCGGCTTTATTGGCCTTACCCCTCGCGCCGCAACGCCGGAAACAAAATCACATCCCGGATGCTGGCCGAGTCGGTGAGTAGCATCATCAGCCGGTCGATGCCGACGCCGCAGCCGCCGGTGGGGGGCATGCCGACTTCCAGCGCGCGCA
>JBKDZY010000842.1:0-1532 GCA_047971765.1 Hyphomicrobiaceae bacterium
CCGCTTGGCTGACCACCTCACAGCAACCGGGGGCCAAGCGTCAGTGACGCAACACTAGGTAACCACCGTGCGCCAGGGCCGCATGACCAATACGCAGAGTGCAGAAGCTCCGAAAAAACCCGCCAAGCGGCCACGTGACGTGCGCCTCGATGTCTACCGCGGCCTCTGCCTCATCATCATTTTCATTGCCCATATCTATGCCAATCCCTGGGCGCAGTTCATACCCGCAAGATTTGGGCTGTCGGATGCCACTGAGATCTTCGTGTTCTGCTCGGGAATGGCATCCGCCATCGCTTTTGGTAGCGTCTTCGCCCGCCATGGATACTGGATTGGAATATCCCGCGTTGCTTTCCGCATCTGGCAGGTCTACTGGGCGCACGTTAGTCTGATCATCTTGACGGCGGCCACAATGGTTGTGATCGACGCGCAACTCGGCGGCGATGCCTATGTGCGTGGCCTGATGCTGGACAACCTCTTCAATGAGCATGCCAAGGCGGCGGTTGTTGGGGTGATCACTTTGACCTGGGTTCCGCCGTTCTTCGACATTCTGCCGATGTATTTGGTCATCCTGGGTTTCATTCCGTTGGTCGTTTGGTTGGCCGAAAAGGATGTTCGCTACGCCGCAGGCGCTGTGATGGCAACCTGGGTGGCGGCGACGTTTGGCCTGCTTTGGCTGCCCGGTGAACCGTGGGGGCCCGGGCGATGGTTCTTCAACCCGTTCGCCTGGCAACTCATCTTTTTCACCGGGTTCGCGTTCATGCGTGGCTGGCTCCCGGCACCACCGGCTGATCGGCGACTGATCGTGGTCGCAGTTGCCGTCCTGATCCTTGCCTGGCCTCTCGAATGGGAGCCGCTGCTAAGCAGGGTCGATAGCCTTCAAATCCTGCGTGCGGAATTGTCAGTTTTCATCGACAAATCGAACCTTGGCATCTTGCGCTATATTCATTTTCTCGCACTCGCCTACCTGGCGGTTATTGCGGCCGGGGAAAACGGCAGCCGATTGGTAGCCCCTGGACCGTTTGCACGTGTGTTCGACGTGCTGCGCAGGACGGGCCAGCAATCACTGGCAGTGTTTATGGCAGGCATCCTCCTGTCATTCTTGGGAGGCACGATCCTGAATGTCTTCGGTCGGTCGATGGTGACCGTCACGCTGGTCAACGCGGGCGGGATCGCGCTTCTTGTGCTCACGGCGCACAGCGTTGCGTGGTTCAAGTCACAGCCATGGCAGGGCGACCCTCGGCGCCACACTGTCCCGGTCAGACCTCATGTCTCCAGCCAGCAGCACGCCACCGATCCATCCCGCTCGTTGATCAAGCCGGCGGAGTGACCGGGCGACGCGGACCGCGCAAGCGTATTCGAGTGGCACGGGTGAACCTGCGTCGAGGCATCAGGGTGCGTGACGACCTCGCCGAGACGAAGAGTGGGAGCTGGTCGAAAGAGTGTTCGCTGATCGCGTCTGGCCCGTATCAAGCTCTGGCAATTGAGTGTGCCAGTAAACACAACATGACATGTTGCACCGATGCAGGCACCGC
>JBKDZY010000843.1:0-3050 GCA_047971765.1 Hyphomicrobiaceae bacterium
AATTGGCGCAGCACCCGAGACACTCGACCTCTTCCCAGGAGAAATTGCCGTCGGCGGACAGGTGGTGTGGATCATGGTGAATGCGCGACTTGCAGGTCTCGATGATCGCGTCGGAGCCGCGCAACATGCAGGGCGTGGTGCCGCACACCTGGACGTGGGCCTTCTTGCCGACCGGCGCCAGCTGGAACATGGTGTAGAAGGTCGCGATCTCGTAGACGCGAATATAGGCCATGCCCAGCATGTCGGCGACCGCGCGAATGGCCGGCTCTGTCGTCCAACCCTCTTGTTCCTGGGCCTTCCACAACAGCGGAATGACGGCTGATGCCTGCTTGCCCTCAGGGTAAAGCGCGATGCGTTCCTTCGCCCAGGCCAGATTCTCAGGCGTGAAGGCGAACGAGGCTGGCTGTTCAGGATAAAGGCGGCGTACGGCCATTGTGTCCCTATTCCACGGATTTCATCAGTTGACAGTTTCAGCGCTCAGGCTTGCCGACCTACTTACCACGTTCACGCGCGTTGACGTGCCCCTCGCGATCAGTTGCCGCAGGTGAACGGCTATTCTGACGGCTGACAAGCTCTCTTCCCATGATGCTGTAGCCGTTCACCTCCCGAGACAGGTGATTGGCAGCGGACAACCAGTAGATCAGCAGCAGCAGGACGGCAAGCGGCGCCAGGATGAGCGCGCTTTGGGCGGCAACCCGCGTCACGGCGGTCCAGGCGAGCGCGCAAACAAGCCCCAGCAACGGCAGAACGACAAGGGTTTCCCCGCCGCGCGCCCAGGCAAAGAAGACCGCAAACACCACCGCCAGCAGGCCTATGGCAATCGGAAGGCCCGGCCGATACGCCTGCCATTCGCCCATGGGCCAGCCATTATGAATGGCAAACCAGCGATAACTGGCCAAGGACACCCCCCACGAGAACGCAGCCGTGGCAAGCCAAAACATGAGATCAAGGGTCATACGCACCGGCCCTGTTGTGTTGTTCACCTGCCGCGGGCAACACGTTGCAGCCGCGACAATCATTCGCCCCTTCCCCATGGTGGCTGGATACTAAGGGGTTTGGCGCGCCAGGGGAAGACGATCCGCTCACCGCTTAGGGACACCAGCGCGGACGTTACCCTCTCTCGACCGGCGGGCCGGGGCATCGCCTGCCAACCCGGAACGGGGTCAGGCCTTGCGCACGAATTCGGACTTGAGTTGCATCGGCCCAATTCCGTCGATCCGGCAATCGATATCGTGGCCGGCAGTTCCATCGACGAGGCGGATGTTGCGAACCTTGGTGCCGACCTTCACCACCGCCGACGCCCCCTTGATCTTCAAGTCCTTGATCACGGTGACCGTGTCGCCATCGGCGAGGACGTTGCCGTTGGCGTCCTTGACGACGGCTGGGGCATCGTCATCCTGCGCAGCCGTTTCCGACCCCGGTGTCCACTCGTGGGCGCACTCCGGACAGACATAGAGGCCACGATCCTCGTAGGTGTACTGGGAGGAGCACTGCGGGCATGGCGGCAGGTCAGACATCGTACAGATCTCGATCTTGTTGGATGCGCCGGAATGACTGCAGGCCATTCCCAACGCAGGTATTTTGGCCCAACGCAGGAGTTTTGCCGTTCTATCGGTCGATCTCGCCGAACACGATGTCCAGCGACCCGAGGATGGCTGAAACGTCTGCCAGCATGTGGCCGCGGCAGAGGAAGTCCATGGCCTGGAGGTGGGCATAGCCCGGCGCGCGGATCTTGCAGCGGTAAGGCTTGTTGGAGCCGTCTGCCACAAGGTAGACGCCAAATTCGCCTTTTGGAGCCTCGACGCAGGCGTAGACTTCGCCGGCGGGCACATGAACGCCTTCGGTATAGAGCTTGAAATGGTGGATGAGCGCCTCCATCGAGCGCTTCATTTCACCGCGCTTGGGCGGCACCACCTTGCGATCCGTCGATGACACCGGCCCGCGCCCATCGTCACGCAGCAGCAGTTCGCAGCACTGCTTCATGATGCGGGCTGCCTGGCGCATCTCGACCATGCGGATGCAGTAGCGGTCGTAGCAATCGCCGTTCTTGCCGATCGGAATGTCGAAATCGAGTTTCGAGTAGCACTCGTAGGGCTGGGATTTGCGCAGATCCCAGGCCGCGCCGGAGCCGCGCACCATGACGCCCGAGAACCCCCAGCGGAGGCAATCCTCCAGCGACACCACGCCAATATCGACGTTGCGCTGCTTGAAGATGCGGTTGTCGGTCAACAGGGTCTCGATGTCGTCGCAGGCCTGGTCAAAGGTGCCGCACCACTCGAGAATGTCCGTCACGAGCTGGTCGGGCAGGTCCTGGTGGACGCCGCCGATGCGGAAATACTTGGCATGCATACGGCTGCCGCAGGCACGCTCGTAGAACACCATCAGCTTTTCGCGCTGCTCGAAGCCCCACAGTGGCGGGGTCAGCGCGCCGACGTCCATGGCCTGGGTCGTCACGTTGAGCATGTGCGAGAGAATACGGCCGATCTCGGAGTAGAGGACGCGAATGAGCTGGCCACGGCGCGGCACCTCGATACCCAGGATTTTTTCCGCTGCCAGACAGAATGCGTGCTCCTGGTTCATGGGCGCGCAATAGTCGAGGCGGTCGAAATAGCCGATGGCCTGGAGGTAGGTCTTCTGTTCGATCAGTTTTTCCGTGCCGCGGTGCAGCAGGCCGATATGCGGATCGACGCGGTCAACCACCTCGCCGTCCAGCTCCAGGACGAGGCGAAGAACGCCGTGGGCTGCCGGGTGCTGGGGCCCGAAATTGATGGTAAATGGACGGATCTCGGTTTCGGCCATGGCGTCAGGTCTCGTCGCGCTCGCCGGGCGGTAAACCCGGGTGGAAATTTGCTCTAGTCAATAACGGCAGCATGACGCAAAGGCTAGTCCCAATGCTGGCGCACCCCGTAGGCGGAACGATTTCGGGGTGCCGGACGCCGATGCTCAAAGCTCCGGCAACCTGGGTTGCTCTACCGTTCCGCTCAGCCGCCGCCTGTCGTTTCACCTTTTCAACCTATCGGCCTTGGCGGCCACCATGGCCTTGAACCGGT
>JBKDZY010000844.1:0-1947 GCA_047971765.1 Hyphomicrobiaceae bacterium
GCAAGATCACGCTGTGCCTTGCCTGCCGGGCATGAGACCCTTCGACAAGACACCCCTCCCGTTCAGCCTCCAGCCAGAACGGGCGAAGCGCTCCTTATAGCCGAACAAGGCTTTTGGACAAGTTTTTTTGGCGATCTGCCGGCCTGCTCGTGATCTCGTGGTCTGCCAGACACTTCCGCTATCGAAAACCGAAAGCGGGACATGCAACATTAGCGTTAACCTATAATCAGCCTTGAATTGAACGCCGAGAGGGTGCGCTCATGCTTGACTCATCTATTGTCAAGGTGTTTTAGCCGTCCGGTCGATTTTTGAGCATTGTATCGAACGAGCAAGGAGCAGCGCGTGGCTATCGCTTTCGTCTTCCCCGGACAGGGCAGTCAAACCGTGGGCATGGGCAAGGATCTGGCCGATGCCTTTCCGGCTGCGCGCGCCGTATTCGAAGAGGTCGATGATGCGCTGGGTCAGAAACTGTCCCAGATCATGTGGGAAGGGCCCCAGGAAACCCTGACGCTCACCGAAAACGCACAGCCGGCCCTCATGGCGCACTCCCTGGCCGTCATCCGCGTGCTCGAAGCTGAAAAGGGCATGAAGATCGGCGAAAAGATCAAGTTCGTGGCGGGCCACTCCCTTGGCGAATATTCAGCCCTTGCTGCTGGAGGCGCCATTGGGCTTGCGGACACGGCAAGGCTCCTGAAACTCCGCGGACAGGCCATGCAGAAGGCCGTGCCGGTCGGGCAGGGCGCCATGGCGGCGCTGCTTGGCGTTGGCCTGGAGGTTGCCCAGAAGATCGCCGCGGAAGCCGCCCAGGGCGATGTCTGTGATATCGCCAATGACAATGAACCCACACAGGTGGTGCTGTCCGGGCACAAGACGGCCATCGACCGGGTCGCAGCGGTCGGCAAGGCCCATGGCCTGCGGCGCGCCATTCCGCTCCCCGTTTCTGCTCCGTTCCACTGCCGCCTGCTCAAGCCGGCGGCCGATGCCATGGCCGAGGCTCTGGCCACCGTAGAGGTCAAGTCGCCGGTCGTTCCGGTCGTCGCCAACGTCCTCGCGAGCCCGATTTCCGATCCCGACGAAATCCGCAAGCGGCTCGTCGAACAGGTCACCGGCACCGTGCGTTGGCGCGAATGCGTGCAGGCCATGGCTGCCGCCGGCGTCCAGAATCTCTATGAAATCGGTTCGGGCAAGGTGCTGAGTGGTCTGGCCGGGCGCATCGACAAGGCACTCAAGGCGCAACCGATCGGCACCCCGGCTGACGTTGATGCCGTTGCAGGCCAACTCTACTGAACGCACGACATCGCCACCATTAAGGCGAATGCAACTCAAACGAACGTGGACATCCAATGTTTGATTTGACAGGTAAAACTGCCCTCGTCACCGGTGCAACCGGCGGAATTGGCGGGGCTATCGCCCGCGCATTCCATGCCCAGGGAGCGACGGTTGCGATTTCCGGACGCCAGGTCGACAAGCTCGACGCCTTGAAGGCCGAGCTGGGCGACCGCGTCGTCATCTGCCCGTGCGATCTGGCCGACAAGACCCAGGTTGGAAAGCTCATAGACGACGCCATCAAGGCGCTCGGAGGGCGGCTCGACATCCTGGTCAACAATGCCGGCCTGACCAAGGACAACCTGTTCATGGTCATGAAGGACGATCAGTGGGATGATGTCATCGCCGTGAACCTGACTTCGACCTTCATGCTGATGCGGGCCGCGACCCGCCACATGCTCCGGTCCAAGTCGGGATACGGCCGCATCGTCAACATTTCTTCTGTATCCGGGTTCCTTGGAAATCCGGGGCAGGGCAATTACGCCGCCTCCAAGGCTGCCATGATCGGCATGACCAAATCCCTGGCCCGGGAAGTCGCCCCCCGTGGGATCACGGCCAACTGCATTGCGCCCGGCTTCATCAAGACAGCCATGACGGATGCCTTGAACGAGCAGCAGACCG
>JBKDZY010000845.1:0-3585 GCA_047971765.1 Hyphomicrobiaceae bacterium
ACCTGTTCATCAAGGAATGTGAATGGCGCTTCAATCACCGCCCCGTTGCCAATCTCACCAAGGTTCTGCAACAGTGGTGGTTCAAGTAACGGCAGACACGCTACCTATGTCAGCCCCTTTCTGAATGAGTGGTTTGATGCCCGCATGGAGCGAAAGCATTATTTCGGGAATAATAATAGGGACGGTTTTATACGCGATGACCTACGTTTCGCGTTCGCCGTCACTGGACATCCTCTGTTTCACTGCGCTTGTAGCCGGCTCAATCCTTTGTTCGCGCACCAGTGCGCTCAGAACGTGGAAGGGGAAAACATTTTCGGAGGCGGGATCGGAGCAGCAGGTTCTTTGCGGCATCGCCGGTCTCGCATTGGTTCTTCTCTATACATTCGCGAGATTATCCCACTGAACCAATTCCGGTTAAGCCGATGGCGATCCCACCAGTTTGGCGACCAGCGGGGACGCATCAAAGACTCAGGCCCCAGGACCATAACAACTCCACCTGGACCAGACATGGTCTGGACGCGCGCAGGCGCCTTCGAAGGCTACAACCGGGAGACCAGCCCACCGTCGCCGTAGGCCTTGGCGGCGGCCGGCGACGCGAGCAGCTTCATGAATGCGGCTGCGCCTTCGGGGTTGGCCGCGTCAGAGAAAACCGCGGCGTCGAATGTCGAGATGGTCTGGATCTCCGACGGGAACTGTCCGGCAATGTCGATCCCATCGACGGACATCAGCTCGCTGACCTGTTGGATGGCGAGATCAGCTTCCCCGCTCGCGACTTTTTCGGCGGTGAACCCCATCGGAATGACGACGGCACGCCGGTTGACGTCATCTGCGATCCCCAGTGTCTCGATCAACTTCGCAAAATAGATCCCGCTTGCGCCCGCCCTGGAGTAGGCGACGGCACGCGCACCGACCATGGCTTGCTTGAAGGCGTCCACCGTCGAGACATCCGGCTTCGGCTGCCCCTTGGCGACCCCCACACCGAGGATCGAGTCTGCAAGACAGACGCGCGTTTCGGGGCGGACAATCCCATCCGCGCAAAGCTGGTCCATGGACTTGTCGATGCCGATGATCACATCCGCCCGGCTGCCCTCGGCAATGGATTTCATGATCGCAGCGGTTGGCCGCCAGTCGATGTCCAGGCGGTAGCGACTGCCCGCCTCGAACTGCGGCTTCAGCCAGCGATTGACGGCAACCTCCAGGGCCAGGCCGCTCATGACGTTGATCGTGTCGGTCTCTTTGGACATTGGCCAGGCTCCTCCCGTGCGCCTCTCGTGGGGTCGACATAGCGATAACCCCAATGAAGGCCCCTGGAAAGAACCCGCACACAACAGCGTTCATGCCCTGGTTTGAGCCCCCAACCACAGAGCACGGCAAATTTGCCCCGGCCCGGCGCCTGGACACGGCGGCCTTTACCTGTTGCCATGGGGCATTCGCCATTCATTCGCAAGAAACCGGTACGCAACATGATTATCGACTCGCAAGTCCACGCCTACGAAGCCAATACGCCCAAACGCCCCTGGGCGACCGTCCCCAACTGGCCGCCGCACGTCACCGGCGAGGAAATGGTCGCGGCCATGGACAAGGTCGGTGTCGATGGCGCGATCTTCATCTCGTCCTTTTCCATGTACCAGTACGACGCCAGCTACGCCGTCGATGTCGTCAGGAAGCACGGCGACCGCATGGCCATCGTCAAGCCCGTCGATCCGGATGACCCGGCAGTGGAAGACGTCATCGCGGAATGGAAGAAGATTCCCGGCACCGTCGGCATCCGCATCATGATGACCAAGGAACCCGGCCGGCAGCGCCCGCCAGGCCACCCCGGCCTCGCGCGCATCCTGAAAGCAGCCGTGAAGTACGATTTTCCCGTCAACATGCTGTGCTGGGGCAATCTCGACGACGGCATGACATTGATCGACCAGCATCCCGACACGCGCTTCATTCTCGATCATCTGGCGCTCGTGCAACCCCGCACGCCGCCCGCACCCGAGAAACCCTGGGCCGATCTGCCAAAGGTCCTGGAACTCGCAAAGCGCAAGAACGCCGTGATCAAGGTCTCGGGCGCTTGCACGCTGTCGCGCGAGCCCTACCCCTTCCCCGACATCTGGGACCCGCTGATGCGCGTGTTCGATGCCTGGGGCCTCGACCGTTGCCTGTGGGGCACCGACTGGACCCGCGCCCATGCCGTGGTGAACTACGAGAACGCGGTCAAGCCGTTCCTCGAAACCGACCGCCTGAGTGACAGTGACCGCGCCATGCTGATGGGCGGCGCCTGCGCCAAGGCCTACAACTGGAAACCGAGGAAGAGCTGACGAATTCATGGCGTTCCCGGTTCAGACGGAACCGCCCAGGTCGCGAATGCGGACAACGGCCATGGCACCAATGCCACGTATGCCGTTGCCCGCCTCTCGCCCGCGACATCAGATTTGGGAATAACCGGTGCCCTTGATCGTGACTCCACGGCCCGTCGGGTTCTTGATCAAGCCGTATTCGGACAGGATCTGCTGGCTGTACGTCACCCGCCCGTTCACGGATGCAGGAGGCTCGCTCGCGAGCAGCAGAACGGCCTGCGCCATATAGGCAACCGGCTCCGCCCGGGGATCATCCTTGCTGGTGACGAGCTTGTGGTAGACGGTGCCGGGCGTGCCCACCACAACCGAAGGCGAGACCGCAGCCACCGTGATGTTGTTCTCCGCAACCTCCTGGGCGAGGCCCTGCGTGAACCGCTCGAGCGCCGCCTTGGTCGCACCGTACATGGTACCCCCGCTGACCGGCCGGGCATCCTTGAACGGTGAACGCCCCGGACCGATGGCCGAGCCGGACGAGATGTTCACGATCGCCCCGTGACCGAGCTTCATCATGCCCGGCAGCACCAGTTGCGACATCATGAACGGCCCGTGCACATTGACGGAAAACGCCGTGACCCAGTGCTTCGGATTGTAGTCCACGATATTGCGATAGTAGGTCAGCGCCGCGTTGTTGACGAGAATATCGGGCGTGCCGAACGCATCCTCCGCCGCCTTCACGAGACGCACGCAATCCTCGTGCTTGGAGACATCGGCAGCCACCGCCACAGCCTCGCCGCCCGCCGCCTTGATGGCCGCCACCGTACCCGAGATCGAGCCCGGCAACATGCGGTGGTCACCCTCGTTCAAGGTGCGCGCGGCACACACGACCTTGGCGCCCTCGGCCGCAAACAGCTTCGAGATTTCTTCACCGATGCCCCGGCTTGCCCCGGTCACGATGGCAACACGTCCGTCCAACTTGCCCATGGCGGGTTCCTTCCCTCGTTGCACTTGTCATCTCTGGAAAGAAGTGTGCAACGCAATTCAGGGCGCGGCAATGGAGCCCCTCAGGCCTGCCCGGCATCGTCCTCCTGTTTCGCGGCGGCCAGCAGCGTCTCCGGATCAGCGTGCGCGTAACTGTCGCGCACCGCCTGTGCCGTGACGTAGCCGTCGAGAAGGTCACGACCGATTGCCGACGGCTCGCGCTCGGCAGGCGCGCCGTATCCGCCGGAGCCAGGCGTGATCATGTCCACCACCGAGCCGGCCGGCGCATCGAACGCACCCTTGATCGGAAGCCGACGCG
>JBKDZY010000846.1:0-1592 GCA_047971765.1 Hyphomicrobiaceae bacterium
CATTCCAGCATACCCGTAGAAGTAGAGGGCGGACAGGTTTCCGATCGCGGCTCCACCCACGGAAAACTCGCGCATCAGTTCCTCGACCATTACGCTCGGCGAGACGCGAAGCACCCACGCATAGAAGAAGAACAAGGCTCCGGTGAGCCAGCCGAGTAGTGGAAGTGACATGAGAGCCCGGAAGAGAAGGTGAGGGAGACGGCTCGCAAGCTAGCAGGCGAATAGCAAAAGGCCAGATCTTGTCTCGAGTGGTCGCCACATCGTGCGCGGCGTGATTGCGTAGCGGGTGGCGCAGCACCGCTCAATTGCGCGCTGACACGTAAATTCGGCGTGCGTGTAATCACGGAACGAAATGAAGTCGAGCCTTGTTTCCATGGCTGACATCACACAAAATGCCCGACACGCCCGATATAATTTCAGTCGATTGGACGCCTTATTGGGCGATCTGTGGCCCGTAATTTGCAATGGGTTTGTGCTGTGCACAGCAATGCAGACATTGACGTCAGCTTTATCGTCGCAGCCTATAATGCCGGCGCATTCATTGAACGAACTGTGCGCTCGGCTCTCCAGCAGAAAGATGCGTCCGTAGAGGTCATTGTCGTTGACGATCATTCAGTCGACGACACCGAAGAGAAAATGCGCTCGTTGTGCAAGTCCTCCCCGAATGTCCGGTACGTTCGGTTGAGCGAGAACAAGGGGCCGTCTGCTGCAAGGAACGCCGCAATCGACGTTGCGACTGGCCGTTGGATCGCAGCGCTCGACGCAGACGACCTCATTCTACCGCATCGCTCGAGAATGCTCATCGAGCTGGCAGAACGTCGGCAGGCGGAAATCGTGGCTGATAACTTACTGAGCTTTCGAGACGATCAGCTGGACCACATTTGGCCCCATCTACCCATCGGCGAGGAGGACGTTGTGGTCACGCTGTCGGATTGGGTTGCGAAAAACATGATGATCGGCGGTTCTGCTGCGCTTGGGTATCTTCAACCCATGATCCGCCGGAACTGGTTGGTGCAGCGTGGCATCTATTACAGCGAGCGTCAGCGTCTAGGTGAAGACTATTTGCTCATGCTGCACGCACTTCGGCACGGCGCGAAACTCGCGATAACGACCGAGCCAGCTTATCTTTATCGTGTGCATGCCGGTTCGATTTCGCAGGCGTGGGGGGAGGGGCAGCTTCAGTATCTACGTGATACGCAGCGCGAAATTTTGAACGGCTTCGACGTTGCGCCTCACCAAGACCTTCCGAAAATTCTTGCGCGCCACGAGGCAAACATTCAGGTCGCCATCGATTATGAAACGATGAAGCGTAGTCTGCGGGATCGTCGTTGGGGCGACGTGCCCGGATTTATTGCGAGCCGACCGGCGCTGATGCTTGCGATAGTCCATCTCGCGAAAGCCAAGATAAAAAAATTGGCGACTCCACGGTCTAGAGCGAAGAACGGAGCGGTCGCTGCAGGAAAATCATTTCTCTGGGAAATGGACAATCGGGGGGCGGGAGACTCGAGCGCCCCTTGAAGCGCGGGTAGCGGCCCTGCTGGCGTTTCGCGGCTTGCCCACGCGTCCGGCATCGTGGAACCATGCGCAGGATC
>JBKDZY010000847.1:0-1702 GCA_047971765.1 Hyphomicrobiaceae bacterium
GCGGCCCCGTCCCCTTTGTTGGCACTTTGGCGGGCGCCTGTGTGGTCATGCGTCGAGCCAGAGCTTCTGGAACCCGCCCAGAGCCCCCAGCGCATCGGTCACCGCATCTTTGACCTTCACGTTCAGGATATGCGCGCCCGAGATATTGGTCACCGGCAGCACCGGCAGATCCGCCATCACGATCCGCTGGAATTCCGTGAACTGTTCCTTGCGCTTCGCATTGTCGGTCTCGACCTGCGCGGCTTCCAGCAGAGCGTCGACCTCGGGGTTCGCATAGTTTGCCCCGTTGGAAAATGCGACGCCAGGGTTGAACGCCTTGGACCAGTAGAACCGTTGCGTGCCGATGGTCGGATCGACGCCCAGATTGACCGTATAGAGCACAAGGTCATGCGCCCGGTCGGTCCAGACCGTGGTGGTGAACACCGCAAAATCCTGCGTGCGGATCGTCACGTCAATGCCGACCTGGCGCAGTTGCTCCTTGATATAAGGCGCAGCGTTGATCGATTCCGTCCCCCAGGGCGAGGGATCCAGCATCAAGCTGAACCGCATCCCGCCGGCCCCGCGCGCATGACCCGCCTCGTCCAACAGGGCATTGGCGCGGTCCATGTCGAACGGATACTCGGGCACACCCTCGGTCGTGTAATACTCCGCCTGATCGACATGCAGCGGCGATTTTCCGGCATGGCCCAGACCATACCAGATGTTGTCGGTGATCCATTGCGTGTCGATCGCATGGGCGATGGCATGGCGCACCCGCACGTCGGCAAGGATCGGATTGTCAAGGTTGAAATCCATCTGTTGGGCCGAGGGCATCGCCTCGAACCCCCGGGTCTCGATCTCGAAGTCAGGCAGTTCGTTCAAGCGCAAGATATCCTGCGCGGGCAGCATGTTCAGGAACACGCCATCTGCCTGACCGGATTCCAGCATGGCCGACCGCGTGGCGGCATCGGCGATGAACTGGATCACGATCCGGTCCACCAGCGGAAGGCCTGCATCCCAGTAGTCCTCATTCTTGACCAGAACCAGATAGGAACCGACCTCGTATTCTGCCATCTTGAACGGGCCTGTACCCACGGGCCCGGTATTGGCAGGATTCCCCATGATATCCGTGCCTTCATAGATATGCGCCGGCAGGATCGGGCTTTCGCGGCTGTCCAGCGCCCGCATCATCGCGGCATTTGGTGTCTCCAGAACGAAGATCGCTGTCAGGTCGTCCGGAGCCTCGACATCAAGAAGGCCGGCGAATGTGGTCTTGCCACGGCCATGGATGGTCTTCAGCACTTCCATGAAGGTAAAGGCCACATCACGCGAGGTAAAAGCGGTACCGTCATGCCATTTCACGCCTTCGCGCAGCTTGAAGGTGATGCGCTTGCCGTCCTCGGACACCTCCCATTCGGTGGCCAGTTGCCCGCGTGGCACCAGACCGAAATCATAGGCCAGCAGGCCATCGAACATTTTAGGCCCGATAAAGCTTTCCGGCCCGGCGGTGGAAATTGCCGAATTCAGTACGGTTGGCGCCGGCCATGCGGGTGTTGTCAACGTGCCGCCGGACTTGACCTCTTGCGCCAAGAGGCGCGCGGGCATGGCGGACAGCGGCATCGCCACGCCGGCCGCAAGACCGGCCAGCAGCGACCGGCGCGAAATGTTCGGGAAATTGTGGCTCACGGCCGACCTCCGGTTGGGGGCACGCAACAGGCGCGCC
>JBKDZY010000848.1:0-6781 GCA_047971765.1 Hyphomicrobiaceae bacterium
GACCTCGACCAGAAGATGGTCCTGGGACGGAAAACGCAGCCCCGCGAACTCCGACGCAGGCGCGCCCATGTCATACGGAATACGCACATAGTGGGCCTTGATGGCGGTTATTTTCATGAGACCATGGCTCCTGGCATTCGGCGGCGGCCGCGCGGCGCGCGATGGACCGAAGTCTAGGACAAAGAATGGCAGATTGGAAAGGCATGAGCCTGCCGCCCCTGGCGCTGGCCGTCAGCCCAGCCGGTAAACGCGCACAGCCGTATCGTGATAGAGCTTGGCCTTCTCGTCGGCAGAAAACCCGGCGGTGATGCGCTTGAACGCATTCCACAGGACACCATAGCTGGAACTGACCTTGTCGACCGGGAAGTTGGATTCGAACATGCAGCGGTCCGGCCCGAAAAGCGCAATCGCCGTTTCGAAATACTGCCGCGTCGCAACCGCCAGTTCAGCACTCGTGGGCGGCCGTGGCCGTTCATGCCAACCGAAACCGCAGTATTCCATCCCCAGGCCACCGAGCTTGACCACCACATTCGGAGCGCGGGCGAGTTCGGTCATGCTGCGCCGCCAGGTCTCGAAAATCTCGCTGCGGCGCCCCGCATAGGCGCCGATCCCGGCGATCCCGCCCAGATGGTTGAGCACCACCGTCATGCCGGGAAACGCCCGCGCCAGGTCCGCGCATTCGGGAAGTTGCGGAAAGCGCGCGGTCATGTCGAACACCAGACCGCGCTTCGCCACCTCGGCCGTCCCTGCACGATACGCGGCATCCAGATAGAGCCCCGCCTTGTGCGCACGCCCGATGATGGGGTTGGGGTCCCAGGCGCCTGAACAGCGAATGCCCCGGAAGCGGTCCGGCGCAGCCGCCATCAGCTTGTCGAGAACGGCGCCCACGCGCGCGCCGGCATTCAGATCCGCATAGCCGACAATTCCCGCAGCAACGCGCGTCGAGCCGTAAAGACCCGACGCCGCCATCGCCGCGATGCCGTTCGCAAACTCGACCTCGCCGACATATTTCATCTCGTCCGGACCATCCGCCCGGAACATGGCCAGATGCTCGATGAACACGGTCGAGACGATGTTGTGCCCCGAGGTCGTGTCCCTCAGGATTTCATCGAGCATGTAGCGGCGCTCGACACGCCCATCACGGCGATCCCACAGATGATGATGCGGATCGCAGATCGGCAGGTCCGGCTCCAGCGCCGCTTCTCGCACTTGCGCCAGCCATAGCGCATTGGAGGTCATCGAAAGCCACTCCGTAATGAGCCATGCCGCGCGCCGTCAGGCAATGTCGGGATTCAGAAGCTTGATGATCGACGAGGAATCGAGATCGCCATTGCCGTTGTTGATGTGCATGGCATAGGCCGCCGTTGCCGCCGCCCCCAGGGGCGTGGATGCGCCAGCCGACTGCGCCGCCATCTGCGACAGCCGAAGGTCCTTCAGCATCAGCTTGGCCATGAAACCCGGCTTGTAGCCATTGCTCGATGGTGACGTCGGCACCGGCCCCGGCATCGGGCAGCTCCGCTCGAACGCATGGGAGCGGCCGGTCGAGGTCGAGATGACATCGTAGAGCACCTTGCGGTCCACCCCGAGTTTCTCGCCCATCACCAGCGCCTCCGATGCCACAAGCATGTTCACCGCCGCCATCATGTTGTTGCAGATCTTGACCACCTGCCCCTGACCCGCACCGCCGCAGTGGACAATCGTCTTGCCCATGCCAGCAAGGATCGGGCGCGCCTTGTCGAAGGTCTCCTTGTCGCCCCCGCACATCAGCGTCAGCGTCGCCTGTTCGGCGCCGGTGACACCACCTGAGACCGGCGCATCGAGAAACAGGTAGCCGGCCTGACTTGCCGCTTCGTGCATGGCGCGCGCCGTATCGACGTCGATGGTTGAGCAGTCGATCATCACCGTCCCGGGCCGCGCAGCCCCAACGACGCCTGCGTCGACATAGACCCGGCGCACATCAGCGCCCACCGGCACCATGGACACCACGAACTCCACGTCGGTTGCCGCATCGGCCGCACTTGCGGCGGCCTTGGCCCCTGCCTGCGCCACATACCGGACGGCAGCTTCGTCAAGGTCGAACACCTTGAGGCTATGCCCGGCCTTGATGAGATTGCGGGCCATATGCTGGCCCATGTTGCCAAGACCGATGAAGCCGATGGTAGACATGAAAACCCACTCCCTTCCTGCGCTGAACTTGCCCTGTGCGTCACCGGATGCCGATGGTTCACGCGGCCAGTGCTTCCGCTTCCTTCAGCATGCCTTGATTGACGGCACTGTGCGGCTTGGCTGCCAGCCTCTCATAGGCAAGCGCCAGCGCCGCATTGCGGTCACCCGCCCTGACCGCAGCCTCCGCCAGCGTCCATTCCACCACGTCGCGTTGCGCGTGGCTGCCGCCCATCCGCCAGAGGTCCGCACACACCGGCAGCAAATGGTCCACCGCATCCTGGTATTGACCCCGGCGGAAATGCCCCATGCCTCTCACGATGGGCAACGCGACATTGCAATAGGTATCGCCAAGTGCGCTTCGCGGCCCGGCGGATTTCTCCATCGCCGACACGATGCCGTCGAACGCCTTGTCATCACCCGCAGCGGCTGCCGTCATGGCGTAATGCATGTCGTTGAACGGGCTCGTATGCCCGTCCGCCCGCTCCTGCCACATCTCCATCAGCGGCCGCCAACGCGCGCCCGCCGCGACGCCGGACATTTCGAGCCGCCACAACAAGGCCGTCGGATTGCACATCGCCGTACCAACCAGCCGCACGTCCGGCAGCACCTTGTTGTCATAGAGCCCGAGAGCTCCTGCGCCATCCTTGATATCCAGATGGAACAGCGCCTTGTGCCACCAGATGTGAACCCGGTTGCCGCTATCCTTGCCCGACCAGAGCGCCTCGCGTTCATCCATCCACGTGATGCCCTCGCGCGCCCGGTCCGTCATCTCCAGAACATGACTGACGGCGTGATGAGGCCAGTAGCCATGTGGCTCCAGCTCGGCCGCCTCCCGTGACACGTCTTCCGCTCTCGCGTAGTCGCCGCACTCTTCGAGACCGAACCCGTAGAGCGAACGCAACAGCCCCCAGCCCGGCATCTCCTTCGACCAGCGCGGCAACGCACGTGCGGATCGGGCGGCACCACGATGAAAACGCCCCAGGAAGCCATCGAGGCGCAGGGCACTTTGATGTGCCAGGATGTCGTGCGGATAATCGAGCAGCATGCGGTCGACTGCGGCGACACCTTGTGCCCAGCCGTGATCGAGAACCATCCTGAGCGCATCATGATGCGCCCGCTCGCGCGCGTTCATCACAAGCGACCCGGCCTCCGCCAGGGCCTGTTCGGCAAGTCTCAACGTCGGCCCGTCATTGGAGAGGATCTGCACCCAGACCTTGGTCAGCGCCACCATTGCCGCGCGGGGCGATTGCTCATGCGCCAGCTTCAGGTGAGCCAACACGTCGCCATGCACCAGCACGAAGGCCCGAATGGCATCGTCCAGGTGACGCGCTGCCGTGGCGTTCGCCTCTGACAGGTCATGTCCTTGCGCATCGCGTACCATGTCATTTCCTTGCTGCAACAATGGCGCCGCCGGCCAACCGGCAGACGTGAACCCGGGCCGTGGCCATCACCGGTCATCTCCGGTGCGGCGCACCTCTGGTGAGTGCCTGCTCGCCCATCGTATGCAGCCCGGGCGGCCACTGCCAAGCCCAACCGGTACCCCACCAGCCCGGCAGAGGTCCGGAGCGCAAGAAACCCGGCCTGGGACGGCCGGGTTGCATTGCCTTGCAATCATGATTGCTGGAGGGACGAGCCTCCCTGCCCCTAGCGGCCCGACAAAAGCGATTTGGCGAACCGCCCGGCAGAGAACAGCGACTTCCCGTTGGTATTCTCCTCGCGCTTGTCGCGAAGCGTCCTTCGAGGTTGCTGCGGTTCGGTCCGGAACTGGCCGATGAAGCGAACGCCCGTCTGCGGCCCATCCACCCAAGCCACCACGCATTCGACCGATGTCCTGTCCTGGCCGACGCGGAACGTCATCGTCAGCCGGTCCCCGATCGACACCACATCCACGCCAGCGACATAGATGTCCCGCGTGAACTCGACGCGCGCGCCGCTCGACGATTTGTCACGAATGGTGCAGGTCAAGCCCTGGGTTGCGCCTTCGGGAAGCAGCACGGCAGGAATTTGCGCATCGACCCGCTTGTCTCGGCGCTTGCTGCGCAGGTCATCCATCTCCTGGTCGATTGCCGGATCGTGCAGCGGATCGAGTTGATCGGACGGGCCACCAGGCTCGTGTGCCGAATGCCCCTTCGTCGCCACCGCCTCGGAGGCCGCATCGGCCTCGGAAACAACGGTCCCATCCGGCACCGCAGGTGGCTCAATATGCAGGCGCGTAGGCACCTTCGAGGGGATTTCAAACGTCAGGTGATGCTCCCCGTGGGCGCGTGTCGAGGTCGACGACGACAAGTCCCGCGCGTGCCGCGCCCCATTGATCGCAGTTCCCGTTGCTGCCGCAAGAATGGCTGCCTTGTCGAGCTGGGGAGGATGCGCCGCCGGCTGCTGGGCGCCCGCTTCGAGACGCGCAATCTTCTCCTGCAGCCCGGCACTTTCAGCCGCCATCTCCTGCAATTTCTGTTCGAGATCCTGCAACCGCTCGCGATGGGCATCGGCCAGCGCCTCGGTCTGCTCTCGTTCTTCCTTTTCCACGGCAAGGCTCTGCCGCGCTTCGTCGAGCGCCGCATGGCTTTTCTCGGCCTGGGCGCGCGCTTCGTCGAGCTGCCGGGAAATCGCCGCGACCCGCGCGTCGTTGTCCTGCTGGGCATCCTGCCCGGCCTGTTGCTCGGAAAGTTGCAGCCTGACATCGGCCGCCGACTGTTCAGCCGCGACCCGGGCAGCGGTCTCTTCGGAAACCTTCGCCTCGAGCCCCTTGATATTGGCACGAAGCTTCTGCAGTTCCTGCTGAAGTTCCTTGTCGGCTTCCGCTGTTGCCGCTTCCAGTTCGGCCAGCGCCGCTTGTGACGTGGCCGCCCGCTCCTCGGCCGCCTTGATGCTCTCGCCAGCCTCGGCTGCCATGGCCTCTGCCGACTTGCGCATCTCGGCCTCGGTCGACGCTTCGTCTTTCAGGCTCCGGATCAACTCACGAAGCTTCCTGGATTCGCGCCCTATCCTGTCGGCTTCTGCCTTCGCTGCCGCAGCGCTTTCGATTTCAGCCTGTCTTTCGGACGCGGCAGCGTTGAGGGCAGCAACTTCCGCCTCGAGCGCCTTGATCCGCTCGGCAGCAGCCCTGCTTTCACTTTCCGTGGATTGCGCCGCCGCAACAGCCGCTTCGTGCTTGCCGGAGAGCTCCGCAGCATCGATCTGCGCGATTTCAAGCTGTTGGGTGAGGTCGGCCACCCGGGCGGTCGCCTCTTCGAGCTGCTTCTCCAGTGCATCCGATGCAGCACTATTCTGCGTCAGGTGCTGCAGTTCAGCGGCCAGCGCATCTTTCTCTCCGCTCAACCGATCGGCGCGCTGCTCCAGCGCAGCATGGGTCTTCCCGGCCTCCTCGAGCCGTGCGGCCTGCCCATCGGCCTTGGCGCGCATGTCCTCGAGTTCGGTTTCGAGTTCGACGAGTTGGCGCGACAGCTCCCTGTGATCATCCAGCGCCGCCTTGACATCCGCGAGTTCGCCGCTCAACGCATCGCGCTCGCGCTCGACTTCGGCCAGCCGGTCGGTCAGCTCGGCGTTGCCCGCGTCTTTTTCCTTCAGCGCCTCATGCTCGGCCATCAGGCCGTCGTGGCTTTCCTTTGCCTGCGACGCCACCAGCTCTGCCTGTTGACGGGCCGCACTCGCCTCCTCGAGTTGCTGGCGATGCTCGTCGTGAACTTTCCGCAGTTCGTCAAGCTCACGCTGCACTGCGTCCCGCTGGCTCTCCATGTTCGCCAGCGCCTCGGCCCCAGCCTCGGCCTCACGATCCTTTTCCCTGAGCGCCGCGAGATCCGCGGCCAGCGTTTCCGAGCGGAAAATGGCGTCGGCCGCAAGCTTGTCGGCATCCTCCCGTGAGGCGGCTTCTCCTGCGAGCTCCTGCTTCAGCTTCGCGATTTCCTGCTCGAGACCCTCAAGCTCGCCACTCGACGCACCCGGCGTGCTTCCCGGCGGCAGCGCCTCGAGTTCGGCCACACGCCGTTGCAGCGCCTCCGATTTCTCGATTGCGTCCTCGGCAAGCTTTTCGGCTTCAAGACGCGATTCCTGTTCGCGCTGCGCTTCCGCCTCGATCAGTTCCGCCAGCTCACGCTGGACCTCGACATCACGCCTGAGCGTATTTTCGCGGTCCGCAGCTTCGGCCTGCAGCCGCATCAGTTCCTTTTCGGACGCATCCACCCGGCCCTGCATGGTGGCGAGCAGGCCTTCAAGCCGTGCAACACCCTCGTTCGGACTGGAATCGAGCTCGGCTCTCAGTTTGACAAGCTGGCGCTCTGCTTCGTCCGCGCGCCGCAACGCATCCTCGACCTGGGACTCGACCTCTTTCCAGAGTTCGATCTCCTCTGCCGTCGGCGCGAACCCTGCCTGGTCGTCCTCGGCGGCGAGAGACTGCGAATGATCGGCACCCTGCTCATCCGTCTCTTCGGTCACATATTCTGCATGTGCGTCCGGCCCAGCGCCTTCGACAAGGCCTTCGCGCTCAGGTGCGCCGGCAAACTCGTCTTCCCGGACCCCGTCATGGGCCGCATTCAGGTGCCCGTAGTCTTCTTCTGCACCGTCGACTGACGCATCCCCATATGTCGTATCAATCTCAACGCGACTGCGCGGGGGCTGA
>JBKDZY010000849.1:0-3731 GCA_047971765.1 Hyphomicrobiaceae bacterium
TGACCGTAGAATTTCTCCAGTTGCGCAACGGCGCCCTCGGGATCCAAAGCAGTCTGCTTGCGCCGCGCGGCCATATCGTCCTCTCGAACCGTTCAGGACCGGTCTGGACGATATGCAGGCCCTGGTCAACCGCGCTGATAGGGATAGCAGCGCTGGTGCTCCAACGGTAATCCCAGGTGTTTCGACAGTGCCGCGATCTGCTCGCCATACTCATGATAGGGGTCGGTATTGTTCGGACCGACGATAATGGGCCGGAAGCCCGAAACAGACCGGTCGCGCGGCGGAAGCATGGCTGTGGCCAGAGCCTTGCCTTCGTTGTCGCGCAGAGTGAGAAACATCGGCATGACACGCTGGATATAATCTTTCAGGCCAATATTCTGCTCGATGAAGCGCCCACCCGATGGCGGCGCGTAGCTGGCCCTTACTTCCTCGTAGGCTTCACGGAAATAACGCTCGACCGCGTGCTGCATCAGCCGCGATTCCTCGATTGCCTCGCCATGGCTCACCAGCCGGAACCATGTATGGGGAGGCGCATCGCAAATGTAATCCATCACGCACTCCATTAGCGGTTCCAGGAAGCTTAACTCAAATTCCAGACCGCCCCCAAATGAATTGAGGTCCATTCCCCATCTGCCAGGACACCATCCGGGACCGGGCATCTGCACACACGCCGGGCCAGGCAGTTATGGCGTCATCCGTGAACAATGACCAACGCCGGGCGGCGATCAACTGTGGCGGAGACAACACTGCTTCGCCATGTAGACGTGTGGCCGGGCACAGACCGCCTTGACTGGGCCGCAGTCTTTGACGATCCAATGGCCTGGGGAAAGACCAAATTTCAAGGCAGCCACGTGCCAGCGCGCTATGCCAAACCAGGGCGTGCACGCAAGTGCGCGGGATGTTCTGATTTTTCGCCGGTCGCGTATCCATTCGGGGAAAAAAATTGCCAACTCGCTCAGCGCCTCCGCCGTTGCCACCGGCCGATCCGACACCACTTGCTGTTGCTGTCAGAAGCCAGTCGAGCATGAGACGATCGTTGCTGAAACGCGCCCTCATCGGGACAATGACGATAGCCCTGGCCGCGTTCGGCTCGGCCTGGCTGCTTTATACCTCGATTGATCCCCTGGAGGAGGCAGCCCCCAAGGCATCGCGGGAGGAAGCCCGGGCCTCTCTCGCTCACGTCAACCGATGGGGATATCAACTCCAGCACGTCAATCTCGACGAGGCAGAACGCTCCCCGCTAGACCTGATCGTTGTCGATGAAACGGTGAATGGCTCCCACGATCCCAGGGATGCCGCACGCGGACTGTTGCGCCTGAAACGCAAGTCGGACGGTGGCCCCCGGATGGTGCTGTCCTATCTCTCCATCGGGGAGGCCGAGGATTTCCGCAGCTATTGGAACATCGGCTGGGTCCGGCCGACCCATGCATCGGAAGTGACACCGACACCGGACACCTATTACACGACGGCCGGCGCGCCGGCAAAACGACACCAGTCGAAGTTTGCCGCCCCGCCAGGCCTCAAGCCCCTGTCGGAGCTGACCGCCGCCGCGCCGAGGTGGCTCGGCCCGGAAAACAGGTCCTGGCGTGGCAACTACCGCGTCCGGTTCTGGGACCCCGATTGGCAGAAGCTGATCTACGGCAACCCCGATGCAGCCCTCGACCGCCTGATTGCGTCCGGTTTTGATGGTGTCTACATCGACCGCGCCGACGTGTTCGCACCCTGGCTCGCCGAACGGCCAAGCGCGATGGCCGACATGGAAGCCTTCGTCACGAAACTGGCGGCCTACGCCCGCACCAAACGGCCGGGCTTCCTGGTCATCATGCAGAACGCCGAGGAACTTCTATCCAAGCGTGATGTCCGCATGGCCCTGGATGCCGTCGCCAAGGAAGATCTGCTCTACGGCCTTGACGGCACGACCCGCGCCAACTCCGCCCAGGAGGTCGAGGCAAGTCTGCGTTACCTCAAGATGGCACGCCGCGACGGTCTGCCGATTCTGGTCGTCGAATACCTGGACGAGCTGCCCAAGATGGAAGCCGCCCGCAGGCGCATCCTGGCTGAAGGCTTCATTCCCTATTTCGGGCCAAGGCCCCTCAACGCGCTTGGCCAGGCGGGTTGAGCAATGCCAGTCTCTATGCGACGTTCGCTCCACCTGTTGGAAGGAGCGCAACCATGGACTGGGATGAGCCGCAGAAGCGTCCAAGCCGGGAAATTCTCGTCGGAGAGGACCTCAAGACACTCTCCGTGACGGAACTTGAAGCCCGCGTGGCCGCGCTCGGCGCCGAAATCGACCGGATCAAACAGGAAATCACATCGAAGAGGTCCCACACCAGCGCGGCCGATGCGCTGTTCAAGAAAACCTAGCCTTGAGGGACCGCCGGCAGCACCTCGAACCTCTCCTGCCATAACGCCTATTGGGCACGCCCCTCGATCTTGTCCGCGGTGAGCGAGTAGCCGGTCTCCGCCAGCCCTGTGAAGGCCGCCTTTGCCGCAAGCCGACCGGTCACCCACACGGGATCGAACATGCCTTTCACCTCGAAACCCTTGGCACTCTTCACGTAGATGATCTGGTTGGCCGGCGGCGGCGGTACGTGAATGCACGCGCCAACAAACGGGACAAGCAGGAACTCCTTGACGCGCGTCGCATCGAAATCCAGCGGCACCACATAGCCGCCAATCTTCACATATCTACCGTCGAGCGCCTCGACGACCGTCCCCGGCCCACGCCCCTCGGGAGCCTGAGACTGGCCGCCAGGTGACAGCCAACGGCCCTCGGGAATGAGCGATTCATCGGTGTTCGGCGCCGTCCGTCCGGCGAGAAACGACCTGAGCTTCTTCTTTTTTGGTTGCGCGCGGGCACTATCGGGAATGAGTTGGGCCAACGTCAGAACCTGCACCTGCTTGGCCCAGGCCGGGGCGTTGCCGGCCAACGCCATCACGACAAGAAGGGCGCTCACCGCAAGGCCACTACAAACCCGGCGCCCACGCCTGCCCGGCCCATGCCCACCCGACATGAACCCGAGCGAGAAGAAGCATCCCATCATGTTGCAGCGTCCTTTCCCTTGTATCGGCGAAAGCGGGCTCAGGTCTTGATGCTCATACCATCTGCCAGCGATTGCCGGTAGGCACGCACAGCCGGAATGAGACCGGCCACCAGCCCCGCCCCGACGACGATGGCAAGCATCCCGATTTCACCGGAAGTCGGGGCGGCGATGCCAAGATCGATACCATAGGTGCGGTCGATCCACGGGCGCGCCAGCGCAAGACCCGCATAAGTCAGCCCCACCCCCGCCAAAACGCCCGCAACCGTCACAACCCCGGCCTCGGCGGTGAGCAGGGCGATGACCGTTCGCGGCGTCGCGCCCACCGACCGCAGGATGGCCATCTCCCGCCTGCGCTCGTTGAGCGACGTCAACAGCATCGTCGCAAGCCCCAGAACTGCCGTCAGCACCACCATCCATGACACGGCGGAGAGCGCCGTTTCCGCCACGCCGACCAGCCCCCACAATTCCTGCAGGGCAACACCCGGCAGCACCGCCGTCAGCGCCTCCCGCGGATAGGTGTTGATCGCCCGTTGCAGCCGGAAGGCCATCAGGCGCGACTTGAGGCCGACCAGCACTGCCGTGATCGACTTGGGCGTCAGGTCGAGCTTGCGCACATCGTCCGCTGTGATGTGCTGGCCCGGAATGCGTGCCCCCGATTGCCACCCGACATGCATGGCCTCGATACCC
>JBKDZY010000850.1:0-3581 GCA_047971765.1 Hyphomicrobiaceae bacterium
GGTGTTCCTGGCTGTGACCGGCGCCGAAGCCCTCTATGCCGACCTCGGCCACTTCGGCCGCAAGCCGATCCAGCTGGCGTGGATCGGCATCGTTCTGCCGTGCCTGGTGCTGAATTATCTTGGCCAGGGCGCACTGCTGCTGACGACACCTGAAGCGATTTCAAGCCCGTTCTTCAAGCTGTTTCCGTCATGGCTGCTGATGCCGGTCGTCATCCTGGCCACGGTCGCCACGATCATCGCCAGCCAGGCGGTTATTACAGGTGCGTTCTCGCTCACCCGACAGGCCGTGCAGCTGGGTCTGCTGCCACGTTTCGCCATCCACCACACCTCTGAAAGCGTTGCCGGCCAGATCTACATGCCGCGCGTCAACATGGCTCTCCTGGTTGGCGTGTGCCTGATCGTCTTCATCTTCAAGGAAAGCTCAGGTCTCGCCTCGGCCTACGGCATTTCGGTGACGGCGGCCATGGTGATCGACAGCCTCATGGCCATCCTGGTGATCTGGAAGCTGTGGAAGTGGAAGCTGTGGCAGGTGCTGCTGCTCATGGTCCCGCTTCTGCTGCTCGAGCAGACCTTCCTCATGTCGAACATGTTGAAGCTGTTTTCGGGCGGTTGGCTGCCCATCATCATCGGGCTCAGCATTGCGGTGATCATGTTTACCTGGGTCAATGGGTCCAAGGTTCTTGCCCGGGTCATGAAGAAGAACGAGGCGGACTTCGAATGGCTGGTCCGCAATCTCGAGGCAAAGCCGCCGCACCGGGTCTCGGGACCGGCGGTGTTCCTGACCGGAGATCCGACCTCGGCGCCGACGTCACTGATGCACAACCTCAAGCACAATCGCGTCCTGCATGAGCGCAACATCCTGCTCACCATCAAGACCGAGGAAGTGCCGCGGGTGCCGCGTCATGAGCGTGTCGATGTGGACCGTGTGTCGGATTCCTTCATCCGTGTGACGGCGCACTATGGCTTCATGGAAACACCGAGTGTGCCGAAGATCTTCGAGCAGGCGCGCAGGAAGGATCTGAATGTGGACTTCCCGGCGACGTCGTTCTTCCTGTCGCGACGCTCACTCAAACCGACCAGCAAGACGACCATGCCGCGCTGGCAGGAATGGCTTTTCATCAAGCTCTCGGCGCAGGCTGACGACGTGACGGAGTATTTCCGGATTCCGCCTGATCGCGTGGTCGAGGTTGGTACTCAGGTCCAGGTCTGAACCGGGCAGACGCCACGGCAGGACTGGATCAATTCAGGTTTAACCGGAATCCGTCCTGGGCGGTCCGCGCACAGGCCGATCGGCGAAAAAGCAAAGGGATGGCTGGTGGCGCCATCCCTTCTTTCGTATGCCGGCAGCAGTTGCGTGCTTCAGGCGGCTGGTTTCGCTGCCTCGATGAGGCCGCCAAGCTCCGCCAGTTGCCGCAAGTGGTGATCGACGTTGCCGTGGGCAAGCTCGATCATCGTCAGGCGCTTGAAATAGTGGCTGACCTTGTACTCGCGCGTCATGCCGATGCCACCATGGAGCTGGACCGCATCCTGGCCGATCAGGCGGCCTGACTTGCCGATCTGAACCTTGACGGCATGCATGGCGCGGCGGCGTTCAGTTGCATCGTCCTCGCCGGCCATCATGGTGCCGAACAGCGTGATGCTCCTGGACTGTTCGAGTGCCGTGAACATGTCCACGGACCGATGCTGCAGCACCTGGAACGAGCCGATAAGGACCCCGAACTGCTTGCGGGTCTTCAGATATTCCAACGTCGTCTCATGGGCGACTTCCATGGCACCAACGGCTTCCGCCGCCAGATAGGCGATGGCTTCGTCGGCGGTGCGTTCCAGCGCGGCGAGGCCCTTTCCGGGTTCGCCCAGGACATCGGCCTTCGAGACCTTGACGCTCGACAACGAGATGTCTGCAGCGCGGCCGCCATCCTGCGTGGGGTAGCCGCGCCGTGAAACACCCGATGCCTTGCCGTCGACCAGGAACAAGCCGATGCCGTCCTTCGCGCGGCGGTCACCCGAAATGCGGGCGGATACGATGAGCTTGTCGGCGCTGTCCCCGTTGACGACGACCATCTTCTCGCCTTCGAGGACATATCCGCCCGAGCCATCCGTCTTGGCCGTGGTTGCCACGTCGAAGAGGTCGAAGCGGGACTGCTTTTCCTGGGTGGCAAGTGCCAGCGTCATGTTGCCGGCTGCGATTTCCGGCACCAGCGCACGGCGCTGCCCGGCTGATGCGGCGTGGCGCAGGATGCCGCCGCCAAGCACAACCGTGGCGTAGAAGGGTTCGAGTGCCAAGGTGCGCCCGATCGCCTCGCCGACGATCATCATTTCCACCGAGCCCTGCCCCAGGCCGCCGTCCTCCTCCGCAAACGGGATGGCGGCAAGCCCCTGCTCAGCCAGCTCCTTCCAGCCGGCCTCGCTATAGCCCCTGGGTTGGCGAGCCATTTCATCGCGGGTCTTGACCACATCAGGATATCGGCGGGCGAGAAGACCGTTGATGCTGTCCTTGAGGAGCTGCTGCTCTTCTGAAAGTTCGAGATCCATTTGCTGTTTTCCTCCCGGCACTGCTGCTCAGAAACCCAACACCGCCTTGGCGATGATGTTGTGCTGGATTTCGTTGGTGCCGCCGTAGATCGAGACTTTGCGGTTGTTGAAGTAGCCCGGGGCCGTCGGATTGGCCCAATCGACCCCGATGGGGCCTTCGTTGTGGCCCGCGAGGTCTGGGTCGTGGCTATCGAACGGCAGGGCGAGCGGGCCGGCCACTTCGACCAGAAGTTCTGTGGTTGCCTGCTGCAGTTCACTGCCCTTGATCTTCAGGATGGAGGACGCGGGATTGGGCTTGCCGCCACGGCCTGACGCACGATCCTGGGAAATAATCCGGAGCTGCGTCATCTCCAATGCCTTGAGTTCGACCTCGACGGCGGCGACCTTTTCCGCGAAGCGGGGGTCATCCATCAGCGATCCTGCACCAGACGGCACGATGCGGGCGAGCTGCTTGATCCGGGCAACGCGCATTTTCGAAAGGCCTACCCGGGCGATGCCCGTTCGCTCGTTGCCAAGCAGATACTTGGCGCAATCCCAGCCGCGCCCTTCTTCGCCGACAAGGTTCGACACCGGCACCTTGACGTTGTCGAAGAAGACCTCGTTGACCTCGCGACCACCGTCCATGGTGATGATGGGGCGATGGGTGATGCCCGGCGTCTTCATGTCGATCATCACGTAGGAGATGCCCAGCTGCTTCTTCGGGGCGTTGGGATCCGTGCGTACGAGGCAGAAAATCCAGTCGGCGTATTGAGCCAGCGTTGTCCATATCTTCTGGCCGTTGACGATGTAGTGGTCGCCCTGTCGAACAGCCGTGGTCTTGAGCGATGCCAGATCGGATCCCGATCCCGGCTCCGAGAACCCCTGACACCAGAAGTCATCGCAGGCCGCAATGCGCGGGAGATGATATTTCTTCTGTTCCTCGGTGCCGAACTGGATCAGCACAGGCCCATGCATGGTGACGTTGAAGCCGACGGGTGGAGGCACGCCATTGAGCTGCATCTCCTCGCCGAACACATAGAATTGAACCGGCGACCATCCCGTTCCGCCCC
>JBKDZY010000851.1:0-9657 GCA_047971765.1 Hyphomicrobiaceae bacterium
TGCCGGATGTGCCCGCCCCCGAAGACCTCCCGAGCGAAAAGGAACTGCTGGAGCGCCTCCTTCCTTATCTGCCGGACAACATGCGCAGCTATTGGGTCCGCGAACGCCCCATCGAGGTCCGTTTCGTCGATCCATCCCGCTATTTCGAGAAGAAGCCGCGCTCGCCACTGCAGATGGTCTGGATGCGCGCCACCGGCCGTCTGGCAGATAGCCCGACATTCCACCAGTGTGTACTGGCCTATGCCTCGGACTTCACCCTGCTCGACACCGCACTGATCCCACATGGTCGCCTGGCCTTCGAAACGGACATCCAGCTCGCGAGCCTTGACCATGCCATGTGGTTCCACCGGCCATTCCGCGCCGACGAGTGGCTGCTCTACGTGCAGGACAGCCCCAATGCCCACGGCGCACGCGGATTCTGCCGAGGGAGCGTGTACACCCGCGATGGCAAACTGGTCGCAACCGCCGCCCAGGAGGGCCTGATCCGCTTGAAGGCAACGGCCTACACGGTCAGTTGAGAAGCAGCTTCCGTGGTGCTCCCCCAAGGGAGAAGCGGGCAGGCTGGGGCCTTCCTCGATCCACCAGGTCTTCCCGTCGCGATCATGATGGCAATCTCGATGCACGCCAAACCAAACGGCAGTTGCCAAGGGTAGGTGCCTTGAGACTATAAGTATCGGCGCCTGACAACCGAGCCTGAACCTGGGAGTCCAATCCGCCGTGTCACCTCCGTTCATGCTCGGCTGGGAAGAGTGGATTGCCTTGCCCGATCTCGGTCTACCGGCCATCAAGGCCAAGATCGACACCGGCGCGCGAACATCAACCCTGCACGCAACGGCCATCGAGCCGATCGGAACACCGGAAAGGCCACAGGTCCGTTTCAATGTAGCGCCAATCCCCGGGCGTCCCGAGGTGACCATCACCTGCGTGGCCGATGTCATCGACACCCGTGACATCACAAGCTCGAACGGCGAAACCGAACGCCGGTTCGTGATCGCGACCCAGGTTCGAATGGGCGAGCGACAGTGGACCATCGAAGTCACGCTCACCAATCGCGAAGCAATGGCCTATCGCATGCTGCTTGGCCGGCAGGCCATTGGCGAAAATACGACTGTCGATCCGAACACCTCGTTACTCCAGCCGGTCCTGTCCTATCGAAGCTACGCCGAACGCTTCAAGCTCGGCGAGGCACGCAGCCGCCCGTTGACTATCGCCATCCTCTCGCGCCGCCCGGAGAACGCTGGCAATCGGCGTCTCATCCGGCAAGGCGAGCTGCGCGGCCATGCCGTTTCCGTGATCGACCGGCGCCGGGTATCCCTTTTTGTCGCCCATCATGATCCCGCGATCCTGGTGAATGGCCTCCCGCTGCAGAATGTGGATGCGGTGATCTTCCGCGCCGGCCGCTCGCCGAGCGCATTCTCGTTGGCCATCTGTCGTCAGCTCGAGATGATGGGCGCCTATGCCATCAATCCGGCCCACGCGCTCGCGACCTCAGGCGACAATCTGGTGCTGCGCCAGACGTTGGCCGCCGCCGGCATCGCGGTGCCCGAGATTGCCGTCAATCCCAACGACGCCAACCGCAAGGACTTCGTGGCAGAGCACCGCCTGGCCGACACCACGAGTGTGCTTCGGCTGGGGGTCGCCTACCGCTTTGCCGTCGTCGGTTTCCGGGCCCTTGCCGTCATCCGCCGCAATCCCACCCGCCCCCTGGAGCTGGAGGCCGAGTGGCAGAAGGCGGACATGCACGACCCAGCCCTGGCCGCCCTCAGGCTGACAGCCGAAAAGGCCGCCAGGACCATCAGCCTCGGTCTCGTCGCGGTCGATGTTGTATCAACCAAGGTCGAGCCGCTGATTGTCGGAATGTCGGCCAATGTCCCGATCACCAGCTTCGACCGGCTGACCGGAAGCGGGCTGTCGGAGGCGATAATCGGGCATATCGAGCAATCGTGCGCCGAGCCGCCGCAGGCTCCAGATGGCACGTCGCTCTCCGATGCCGCCCGATCGGCGTGAAACGCGTGGCTGCCCGCCATGGACTTGAAGCGGAAACTGAATGCTTTAAGGATAACGGGACCAGAGCGCCCAGGCAGGCCGACGCCAGGGTCGCACCTCCATTGACTCCCACCCGGGGAGTCTTGCATTCACTGGATTTGAGAGATGGAAGAGATGTTCGGCGTGACCGCACCCTTCTCACGAAGGCCATATCGCAGGCTTCGGAAAAGTGGCGTGCGGTTGGACATCACTCCCAGGCAAAGTGGTCGATAGTTCGCCAGGTTTCACAGTTTCGGCGCGCCCGCGCCCCCCAAGCAGAGATTCGCTACATGACTTCTACTGCCGCTTCCGAGAACATCGAACCTCAGCGCTCCAGACCATTGTCAAGCGACTACCACACCGTTCCGCCTGAAGGGCATAACGCCAGTCTGCTGACCTTGAGCGTCCTCGCACTCGCCGTTGGCGTGATCACCGGTATCGGCGCCGTTGCGTTGCGCATGCTCATCGGCCTCGTCCACAACGTGTTCTACGCAGGACATTTCAGCCACGTCTATGATGCGAACATCACCGACCTGCCAAGCTACTGGGGCAACTGGGTCTTCTTTTCCCCGGTCATAGGCGGCCTCATCGTCGTCTATCTCGTGCAGCGCTTTGCGCCGGAAGCAAAGGGCCACGGCGTTCCCGAAGTCATGGACTCGGTATTCTACAAGGATGGCAACATCCGCTGGCAGGTGGCCGTCATCAAGTCCCTGGCATCCGCGCTCTCGATTGGCAGCGGCGCAGCGGTCGGCCGCGAGGGCCCGATCATCCAGATCGGCGCCGCCCTCGGTTCCACCTTCTCCCAGATGATCAAGATCACCAAGGCGCAGAAGATCACGCTTCTGGGCGCCGGTGCGGGTGCGGGCATCGCCGCCACCTTCAACACGCCGCTTGGCGGGGTGCTGTTCGCCGTAGAAATTCTCCTTCCCGAGATCTCGAACCGCACCTTTATCCCGGTGGTGATCGCCACGGGAACGGCCACCGCCATCGGCCGCATGCTGATCGGCCCCGATCCGGCATTCGCGGTTCCCGAAATCCATTTCGCAGCCGCCAACGCCCTGACATTCGAGCAGATCATCACCTTCGTCATTCTGGGTCTGCTGTGCGGCCTCGCCGCCTGGATGTTCATCACGCTCCTCTCCTACCTCGAGGACCTGTTCCCTGCACTCATCCCGAACCCCTATCTGCAGAACATCGTCGGCATGTCCTTCATCGGGCTCGGAATGGTTGTTCTGATGAACACGTTCGGCCACCCCTACATCTCGGGCGTGGGCTATGGCGTCATCCAGTCCATACTGGACAACAGCATGTCGACCATGTGGGTGCTGATGCTCCTGTTCGTTCTCAAGCTGTTGGCGACCAGTATCAGTCTTGGCTGCGGTGCCTCGGGCGGCATCTTCTCGCCGTCGCTCTACATGGGCGCCACACTCGGAGCCACCGTCGTCGGCCTCATGGGTCACCTCTTCAGTGATCCGGGACTGTCCATGGCCGGTGGCGCCATGATCGGCATGGCCGCGATGGTCGGCGCCGCAACCGGCGGCGTCATGACGGCCATCGTCATGATCTTCGAAATGACCCGCGACTACCAGGTCATGCTGCCCCTGATCGTGGCCGTGGCCGTGGCGGCCGGCATTCGCCGGTCTCTGGTCAACGACACCATCTACTCGATCAAGTTGCGCCACCGCGGCCACAACATCCCGCAGGACCGCCACACCAACCGCTTCCTGGTGACCCGTGCCAGCGAGGTGATGGAACGTCAGTTCATTCTGGCCGATGGCAACAACACGCTGCGGGAAACCATCCAGGGCCGCACCACCGATGACCTGCCGGCCATCGTCGTGCATCGGGAAGGCCGCATTGCCGGCCTCATCCCGCCCCGGTCAGGCCTGTGGCGCGCGCTGTCCCACGATCCCGATGTCTCCGTCTCGCAGTTCATGGAAACCCATCTCGTGCTGGCCCGCGACAATGACCTGATGAGCGAGGTGTTTCGCCGTCTGCGGCGGCATCATGGGGGCGCGGCCATCGTCTTCAAGTCCAGTGCACGCAAGCCGCACGCCGAAGATGTCATAGGCATCATCACCAAGCGCGCGATCGCCGACACCGTCATCCACGAATACAACGACTGACATCGGGTCAGTCGAGATCAACAACGGGCCTCCACGGCACTGCCGCAGAGGCCCGTTTCATTTTCCAGTCTCGTCCTCATATCGTTTCCGCTTTGGCGGAAACGACCAGGCCGCGCCCGCCCAGGACCAGGCGTGAACGCACGCTGCGCAGAAGCATCCTCCACCGCGCCTCTACACCAGTTCCCCCTTGAGAGCCCGGCCAATGAGGGCGCGCGTCTCGGCAACACCATAGAGCTCCACGAATGAACCGAACCGCGGACCCTGGCTCTGGCCGAGCAGGATTTCATAGATGGCCTGGAACCACCCCCTGAGGTTATCGGCAAAGCCGTTGCTCTTGCCCGCCTCATAGACGAGGTTCTGCAAGTCAGCCCCTGTGGCACCTTCGGGCGCCGCAGCCAGTGCCGCATCGAGTGCCTCGAGCGCGGTGCGTTCTTCGGGCGAAGCCTTCCGAAACGTCTTCGTCGGCTTGACGAAATCGTCGTAGTAACTGACCGCATAGCCGACCAGCTTGTCCAGCAACGGATAGGCCTCGGGCGTCGCGTCCGGCGCATGTCGGCGGATGAACCCCCACAACACATCCTTGTCGTGCGCGTTCGACGCCGAAACCAAGTTGAGCAGCAGGCCAAAGGAGATCGGCAACTCGGCCTTGGGCGGATGCCCGGTGTGGATGTGCCACACCGGATTCTCGATCCGGCGCGCCGCGTCCTCGTCCCCATGCTTGGACAGGAAGGTCAGGTACTCGTCCACCGCCCGCGGGATGACGTCGAAGAACAACCGCTTCGCCGCTTTCGGCTTCTGGAACATGTAGAGCGACAGGCTTTCCGGGCTGGCATACGTCAACCACTCCTCGATCGTGAGGCCATTGCCCTTGGACTTCGAGATCTTCTGTCCCTTGTCGTCAAGAAACAGCTCATAGTTGAAGCCTTCCGGAGGCGTGCCGCCCAGCGCCCTGCAGATCTTGGAGGACAAGGTCACGCTGTCGATCAGGTCCTTGCCCGCCATCTCGTAGTAAACGCCGAGTGCGGTCCACCGGAGCGCCCAGTCCGCCTTCCATTGGCATTTCACCGCCCCGCCCGTGACCTTGGTCTCGACCTTCTCGCCGGTGTCCGGATCGACGTAGACGACCGTCCCCTTCGACGGGTGACGCTCGATCATCGGCACATAGAGCACCTTGCCGGTAGTCGGCGAGATCGGCAGGAACGGCGAATAGGTCGCCCGCCGCTCCGGCCCGAACGTCGGCAGGATGATCTCCATCACCTTGTCATAGACCTCGAGCATGCGCAGGAGCGTCTCGTCCATCAGGCCGGACGTATAGGCCTCCGTCGCCGAGTAGAACTCGTACTCGAAGCCGAACTGGTCGAGAAACCGCCTGAGGCGCGCATTGTTGTGATGGGCAAAACTCGGGTAGTCGTTGGAGAACGGGTCCGGCACCCGCGACAGCGGCGTGTCGATATGCTGGGCCAGCATCTCCTGGTTGGGAACGTTGCCCGGGACTTTCCGGAAGCCATCCATGTCATCCGAGAAGCAGATGAGTCGGGTCTTCTGCCGGCCCTCGGTCAGGGTCTCGAAAGCGTGCCGCACCATGGTCGTGCGGGCGACCTCGCCGAAGGTACCGATGTGCGGAAGTCCGGACGGTCCATACCCGGTTTCGAAAATAACGGTTTTCTCTTTGCCGCCCGGCAGTCGCTCCAGCCGTTTTATCAGCCGCCGCGCCTCTTCGAACGGCCAAGCACGTGCCGCCGGAGCAGCGGCAATCTCGGTGGGGTCGATGGCTGGGGTCGGCATGTGATTTCCTGACGCCTGGAAGCATTCATTTATTGTGTTTTCGAGTGCTCGGAAAACTATGGGCCGGGCCCCTGTCCGTCAATGCATCGAGAGCGCCCATCCCCGCCGCCGGGTTTCCGAAAGTCATCCCTGCCCCCGTCAATCGCCTCCGCCGGTTTTGCCCGGATCGATCCATCCGCCCCCTGAAACGGCTTTTGGTGGAAATCCGAACTCCCGCCGGAAAGCCGATGCGAACGCGCTGGCGCTCCGGTACCCGTTGGCGCGCGCCGCCTCGCCCACGCTGGCCCCGCGCGACAAGGCTTCGATGGCGGCATGAAATCTCACCCGCTGGCGCCAAGCGGTGAAGGTTGCCCCGCACTCGGCCCGGAAGAGCCGTGCCAGCGTCCGCCGCGAAGCCCCCACCTGATCGGCCCAGGAATCGAGCGTGGCCGACATCGACGGATCGTCGAGCAGCGCCTCGCACAATCTCAGAAGCCGCCGGTCGCCCGGCATCGGCAACGACAGGGCCAGCGCCGGCGCCAGCACGATCTCGTCCAGGATCAGTTGCGCGATCAGGTCGCCCCGCGAGCCGACCGCATAGCTCAACGGCTCATCGACAAGGGCCACAACCAGCGCCCGCAGCAGATCCGTCACCGCCAGCACGCGAGGCGCCGTTGGCAGCGCCCGGTGACTGGCGGGCGCGATATAGAGCGTCCGCATCTCCACCGGACCACGCATCACGAGGCTATGCACGATTCCGCCCGGAATGTAGACCGCCCGGTCCGGTGGCACGATCCAGGCTTGCCCGCTGGTCCGCACGCGCATCGTTCCGGAAACGGCATAGAGCAGTTGGTCGCGCTCATGGTGATGCGGCTTGATCTCGAACCCGTCGGCAAACCCCTTGCCCATCGCGGCAACCGGCTGGGCAAGCCGCTGGTAATCGGTCGGATCGGTACTGCGCGCATTCCGCTCTGTCATGATGCTGCCGGTCGAGCCCCAGTTTGACCCATTCGCGATAAAAATTGGCCCAACATGCAGATTGGGACAAGGCTAATCTGGTCAGGCATGGCCCATCAGAGGCCGGCGGGAGGAAGGAACGGACAGATGACGGGCGCAACGCGCAAGCAACGATTGAACTTCCTGTTTCTCAACGTCGGCCATTTCCTGGACCACTTTTTCACCCTGATTTTTGCGACCGTCGCAGCCCTTGCCCTCACCCGAGAATGGGGCATGAGCTACTCGGAACTCATCCCCTACGCCACACCCGGCTTCATCGCGTTTGGCCTCTTTTCGCTCCCTGCCGGCCATCTGGCAGACCGCTGGAGCCGCCAGGGCATGATGGTGGTCTTCTTCATCGGCATCGGTTTGGCCGCCATCGTCGCCGGCTTTGCCAAGACCCCCATCCAGATCAGCGCCATGCTGTTCCTGGTCGGCGTGCTGGCCGCCATCTACCATCCCGTAGGCCTCGCAATGGTCGTGGACGGCGCCAAATCGTCAGGTACCGGCATGGCCATCGGCATCAATGGCGTCTGGGGCAATCTCGGTGTCGGGTGTGCGGCGCTCGTCACCGGCTGGTTCATCGACCATGGCGGCTGGCGTTCCGCCTTCGTCATTCCCGGCATGGTCTCGGTCGCAATCGGCATCCTGTACTGGCTGCACGTCCGCGACGTGATCCGCCCCGCGCCGAAGAGAGCAGCGCCCGGCCCTGTCACCACCACCCCCACAACCCCAGCCGCACACATTTCACCGGAAGCCAGGGCCGCACTGATCCGCCTCACCGCCATTGTCTTCTTCACCACCGCCGTCTCGAGCCTGATCTTCCAGTCGACGACCTTTGCCCTGCCCAGGGTCTTCGAGGAACGTCTGCAAGGCATCGCAGGCTCGGCCACATTGGTCGGCTGGCTCGCCTTCATCGTGTTCGCTGTCGCCTCCATGGCCCAGCTCCTTGTCGGCCGGCTCCTGGATACCCTCGGACCACGCATCGTCTTCATGGGCGTCGCCGCGCTGCAGCTCGTCTTCTTTGCTCTCATGCCGGGCTTGCAGGACTGGGCCGCGCTGGCCATTGCCCTGGGCTTCATGCTCGGCGCATTCGGCCAGATCCCGATCAACGACTACATGATCGGCCGCATGGCCAAATCGGAGATGCGCGCCACCATCTACGGTGTTCGCTACATCGTCAGCTTCAGTGTTCTGGCCGCCGCACTGCCGCTCATTGCCTACATTCACGGCACATGGGGCTTCGACGCTCTCTTCCGGGTGCTGGCCGGCGCGGCAGCCCTCATCTTCATCGCCGTCTCCATGCTCCCGAGCCGCATCCCCGAGGGCGGCGTAGCAGCCCAACAGGCCGGCGCCTGAAACAACACCGGCGCCGCACAGGCAACCGGTCCGGCATGGCACGGATGAATACGGCAATTGCCGAACGGACCGGAATGGGTGACCCTTGGCCAGAATTCATCCGTCCATGGAGCCAATGATGAGCACACTATCTGGAATAAAGGTCGTCGAGTTTGCCGGTATCGGCCCGGGCCCGTTCGCCGCAATGATGCTGGCGGACATGGGGGCCGACGTCATCCGCATCGACCGCAACGACTATGTCGGCCGCGATCCACGCGATCCCCGAAGCAACACGACACTGAGGAGCCGCCGCAACATTGCGCTCGACCTCAAGAACCCGGCCGGCGTCGAAACCGCACGCGCACTGTGCAACCAGGCCCACATCCTGATCGAAGGCTTCCGCCCTGGCGTGATGGAGCGGCTGGGCCTTGGCCCCGATGTCGTGATGAAGGACAACCCGAAACTGATCTACGGCCGCATGACCGGCTGGGGACAGGACGGCCCCATCGCCAATACGCCGGGCCATGACATCAACTACATCTCGCTGACCGGCGCCTTGGCCGCCATCGGCAGCAGGGCCTCCGGCCCCGTGCCGCCCCTCAACCTCGTCGGCGACTACGGCGGCGGCGCGCTCTATCTGGTCGTGGGTGTATTGGCGGCCTTTATCGAGGCCACCCGCTCCGGCAAGGGGCAGATCATCGACTGCTCCATGACCGAAGGTGCGGCCTCGCTCATGACGCCCACCTTCGGCGCACTGGGCGGCGGCGCCTGGGTCGAGGAGATGGAATCGAACCGCCTCGACGGTGGCTGCCATCACTACGGCGTCTACGAGACGCTCGATGGAAAGTACATTTCGATCGGCTCCAACGAACCGCAGTTCTACAAGGTCATGCTGGAAACCGTTGGTCTCGGCAACGAAACGCTTCCCGAGCAGACCGATCGCACCCAGTGGCCCGCCATGCGCAAGCGCCTCGCCGCCATTTTCAAGACGCGCACGCGGGACGAATGGACCGAGCTGATGCAGATGAAGGAAATCTGCTTTGCCCCGGTCCTCACGATGAGCGAGGCGCCGAACCATCCCCACAACAAGGCACGCGGATCGTTCCTCGAGGTCGATGGCATCATGCAGCCGGGTCCCGCCCCGCGCTTTTCCCGCACGGTCAGCAAGGTCACCAGTGGTCCCGCAAAGGCTGGCCAGCACACCCGTGAAATCCTGACGGACTGGGGCTTCTCCAACGGCCACGTCGAGAAGCTTCTGGACCAGGGCGCCGCCAAGCAACTGTAGAGAAAAAAGAAGGGGCTGACATAGGTAGCTGAGAAAGGCTATTTTTGTCAGATGGTTAGAGCTAGACGTCGGAGCAGGCTTGCGAGAAGTATCCAGATCGAGCTTCTGAAGTACTTCTGCGCA
>JBKDZY010000852.1:0-5289 GCA_047971765.1 Hyphomicrobiaceae bacterium
GGCGTTATAGCCGTGCTTGGCACAAGTCATAATGGGATGGGCAGGATTACGATGTCGGACAAGCAGGAAGAGGGCGCCGTGCCCGAGGGTGAGGTTTGGCTTGAGGATGATCCGGCAGCCTCGGCGGCGGATGCCCATCTGGTTTTCGTGGGGCAGGTAGCGTCGGGTTGGACCGCCGCCGCACCGCCGCCCAAGAACCCCAACGAGGCGCGTGAGCGCAAGGCCCCGGCCCACATCGCCATTGATGCGCCCTACCGGCCCGCGCTCCAGGGGCTGTCGAAATATTCGCACGTGATTGTTCTGGTCTGGCTGCATCGCTCGAGCCGCAGGCCGCTCGTTATTCGGCGCCAGCGTCATTTCGATTCACCGCGCGGCGTTTTCGGAGTGCGCTCGCCCGTGAGGCCGAATCCGATCGGCCTGTCAGTGTGTCGCATTCTCGCGGTGGACGAAAAGGAGGGACGCATAGACGTCGATGCCATCGATTTCCTTGAGGGAACGCCCGTTATCGACATCAAGCCCTATCGTCCCGGAGTTGATGCCTTCCCCGATGCTGTCATAGGCTAGCGTCCCGACCCCGGAGTTCATTTTCAAAGCGCGCCGGGACGTTGGAGGGAACGTCAGAACCGCCACACCGGGCGCAGCACAGTCCAGATCTTGCCACGAGGGAGCCTTGAGCCATGTCCGAACTTGAGATCATCGGTGTTCCGTTTTCCAACTATGTCCGCTCGGTCCGCATGTTGTGCGAGGAGAAGGGCGTGCCCTACAAGCTCACGCCATCGCGGCCCCATTCGCCGGAGGTCGATGCGATCCACCCGGCAGGCCAGATCCCCTGCCTCTCTCATGGCGATACGACGATTTTCGAATCGAAGGCCATCGCGACCTATATCGACAAGGCCTTCCCCGGGCAGAAGTTCATTCCCGACGATGCCAGGGGTGCCGCCGCGGTGGAACAGTGGGTGTCCTACGGCAACGGCAAGGTCGACAAGTGGATCATGCGCGAGTTCGTCGTGCCCAGCGTGTTCTACGACAAGGCCAAGGGGCCGGACACCGCCCGCATTAACGCTGCGGTTCCAGAAATCGACAAATGCGCCAAGGTTTTGGACGACGCCCTTGCCAAATCAGTCTATCTCGCAGGCAACAGCCTCAGCTATGCCGACATGAACGTGTTGCCGATGCTGGCAACGGCCATGGGTTTTCCGGCGACGAAAGAGGTGATCGAGAAGTATCCGAAACTGAAGGCCTATGTTGCAAAACTCTCCGAATTGCCATCCTTCAAGAACACCGCACCGCCACCGCGCAAGTGAACGGCGCGGCGGCGTCGCCCGTTCGCCCGTGTCGCGCATCGACGCCCAGGCAGAAGCAGGTCTGGACCAGCTCCTGCCGCCGCGCGGGATGACAGGCCACCGCATCGCGATGGCCGTCATTGCCGGATGCCTGGTGCTGGCGGCGCACACGCCCGCATTCGCGGGTGAACCGGCGGCCCCGCCGCCGGCTTCGGAAAAATTGCACGCCAAGCTGCCGCCGGCCGTGGAAGGCCTGGGCTCGGCAACAAAGTTCAGCTACGTCCTCGGCGGTGTCGTCTTCAACAAGCTGTGGGTCTCCGCGCCATCCTCGACCACCTCATCCGATGGCCTGGGGCCGCTCTTCAACGCGAGGTCGTGCGCCCAGTGCCATCCCGGTTCCGGTCAAGGCAGGCTCGATGTCGAGGGCGCGCCGAAACAGACGGGCGCGGCATTGATCATGAGGCTCTCGGTGCCAGGGCACGCAGCCGGTGTATCAGGAATGCCCGATCCCAACTATGGTCGTCAGATCCAGCCGTTCGCGATCCAGGGACTGCGAGGGGAAGGTTCGATCCAGCGATTTCTCCTCGAACGACGCGTCACGTTGTCCGGTGGCGAGACAGCTACCTTGTCGCTGCCGGATTATCGGCTGCTCGACCTCGGCTACGGTCCGTTGGATCGCCGGGTGATGAAGTCACCGCGCCTGGCGCCCGCGTTGTTTGGTGCTGGCCTGCTGGCAGCGATCCCCGATGCCGACATCATTGCGGAAGCAGCACGCCAACAGGCCACGTCCGGTCCCGTGAAGGGCAAGGCCGCCCGTCTTCATGGTCCGGCAGGAGGAGGGGCGGTCGGACGGTTTGGCTGGAAGGCGTCGCACGCGACCCTGGCCGGCCAGGTGGCTGAGGCGTTGTCACTCGATATGGGACTGTCGAGCTCGAGGATGCCTGAGGCCAGCGGGGATTGCACACCGGCACAGACCGCGTGCCGCGCCGCGCCTGCCGGTGCCCCAGTTGGGCAGGTCGAGGTGGAAGACGCCGTCTTTTCTTTGCTCATGGATTATGTCGCGAATGTCGCGCCGCCAGCGCAGGCAGCCGATGCCGACGCCGATGCGCTGGCCATCGGCCGCGATGCATTCCGGTCGCTTGGCTGCGGCACCTGCCATCGCGAGCGTTACACGATCAGGCTCACGGGCAAGGCTGCCAACGGCGCGATGCGGGACATACGTCCCTTCACGGACCTGCTGCTCCACGACATGGGGGATCTGCTGGCAGATGCCCGTCCCGAAGGCGCTGCCAACGGACGCCAATGGCGGACACCGCCGCTGTGGGGATTGATGCATCGCGCGGGAAAAGGGCAGCAGCCTCGCTTCCTGCATGACGGCCGCGCGGCGGGCCTTGCCGAGGCCGTTCTCTGGCATGGTGGCGAAGCGCAGTCCGCACGCGATGCGTTCGCCGCGCTGTCACCGGACACGCGCGCTGCGTTGCTGCGCTACCTCGGCGCATTGTGAAAGCCTGGAGTAGACGCGGTGGATAAGGGCCGGCACACAATGACAGCCAATAGGACGCAAGCGCTCGTTGCCGCACTGGCATTCGTGTGCGCCGTGTGCGTCGCCGGTATCGGCAGCGCCGCCGCCGACGATGGCAGGAGCTGCAAGGCCGATTTCCCGTCTCTGGCAAAACGGACGCTCGAGAAGCATATCCGTCCGGCATACGCGGCGGCGGGCGAGACGGCGAAGACGCTTTCCACAACCCTGCAGAAGGCCTGTGCGGCACATGACGCGGACGCCTTGCAGGATGTGCGCGCCGCATTCAAGGCCGCGCTTCTGGCGTGGTCGCGAACCGAGCATCTGCGCTTCGGACCGGTGGTCGAGGATGGACGCTTCGAGCGCATTCTTTATTGGCCCGACCGCAAGGGCATCGGGGCGCGTCAGGTTCGTGGCATCATCGCCAGGAAGGACGAGACAGCCACCACCGTTGCCACGCTCTATCGCAAGAGCGCCGCCGCTCAGGGGTTCACCGCCCTTGAGGTCTTGCTCTACGGCAAGTCCGCCGATCGGCTTTTCAGCAATGACGCCGCCGGCAGGTTCTCGTGCCGGTATGCGGCGGCCATTTCAGAAAATCTCTCCGCCATCCTGGAGCAGGTTGTTGCGGCCTGGTCGCCAGGCGGCAGGTTCTCGGCGTTGTGGCTCAATCCCGGGGACGCCAACCCGGTCTACAAGGCGGCCAACGGACCTGTCTTCGATGCACTGAAAGCCTATCGCGTCGGCATCGACAACGTGCGCGAGATGAAGCTCCTGCCGTCACTCGGCGTGAAGCGGAAGACACCCGGTGGCGAGCCGATGCCGAAGACCAGGCCGCCGTTCGCCCTCAGCGGTCTTGGGCTGGCCACGATGATCGCCAACGTCGAAGGGGGCAGGGACCTGTACGAATCGAGCGGCCTCGCCGCCGCTCTCGCCGTCAAGGATCCCGAGACCGCCAGGCTGATTGCTGGCGAGTTGAACAATGCCATCCGCTGGATGCACGACGGCGGAAAACTGGGCGGGTCTCCCTTCGAAGGTGAAGCCGCCAGGATGGTGGGGCTGGCGAGTGCTCCCTTGTCCTCGGTGGTGACGCTCGGTGCAGAGGCGCTGGGGGAAGACTGCGGCATGGTAGTGGGCTTTACGGAACATGACGGTGATTGATCGCAGACGTCTGCTTGGCGGCAGTTTGGGCCTTGCGGCAGGCGCGCTTCTGCCGGGCCGCGCGCTCGGGGTTGGCGCCGAAATCGCCCGACCCGGATTGTTCGCATCGGTGGCCAAGGATGACACCGGAAAGTTCATCGCGACGGTTTTCGAGGCCGACACGGGAAAAGAGCAGGCCCGCGTGCAACTGCCGTCCCGGGGGCACGATCTCACGCAGCGGCCGCGGCGGGCGGGGGAGCCCGCTGAACTGGTTGCGTTCGCACGCCGCCCAGGCAACTTTGCAGTGGTGTTCCACCCTGAAGCCAAGACACGGCCACGCTGGCTGACATCACGCGAGGACCGCCACTTCTACGGCCATGGCGTGTTCAGCCCCGATGGCCGGCTGCTGTTCACGACAGAGAACGATTACGAGAACGGCAAGGGCGTGATCGGGGTGCGCGACGCCACGGCGGGCTACCGCCAGATCGGCGAGTTCACATCGGGTGGGATCGGTCCGCATGACCTGGCGATGCTCTCTGATGGCCATACCCTTGTCGTTGCCAATGGTGGCATTCTCACACATCCCGACACCCCGCGCCTGGAACTCAATCTGGCGGACATGGATCCGTGTCTTGCCTACATCGACGCACGCAACGGCGATGTTCTTGCAACCCACCGGTTGGCGAAAGACCTCCATCAGCTTTCCATTCGGCACTTGACCGTCGGCGCGGACGATACGGTCATTTTTGGCGCCCAATTCAGGGGGCCCCGCTACGAGATCCATCCGATTGTGGGCCGTCACCGGAAAGGCGACAGCGTTGCGCTGCTCGCCCTGCCGGAAAAGATCACGGGAGCAATGCGCAACTACGTGGCTTCACTGGATAGCGATGCTGCCGGCGAAACCGCCATCATTTCAGCGCCCCGCGGTGGACTGGCCATCGTGGTCGAGGTCCGCAGCGGACGTTATCTTGGCCGTTATGAGCTGGAACAGGTGTTCGGCGTGGCGCGATCGACCCCGGCGACGCGCACGGCAGCCTTTGTCATGACGAGCGGAAGCGGCGCCCTCGCCGAGGCCGGTCTGCTGTCCGAGGGGGGCGTGGTCTCCGCGCGCCCACAGGCGATTGCCAAGGCCTGGGACAACCATCTGCTGGCCTTGGCCTGAGTAGTCCATTCCGCTCCCGGACATCAATTCTCCCGGTGCGCACACAAAGGTGTCCCATTCTCGGGGTACATCCATGCGCGAAGACCGGCACGAACGGGGGATTGGCTCTTGGCAGGATCACGAATTCGGGCGCATGTCCTTGGCGTGATATGCGTCGGGGTGCTGGGCATGGTCATGTCCAACGCCGT
>JBKDZY010000853.1:0-2677 GCA_047971765.1 Hyphomicrobiaceae bacterium
GGTTCGGCCATGTGGCCATGAACCGGGACTACATCCCCCGCATTTTTTCGAAGGACGGGGTGCGCTACGCCGCTGGCTATTGCGGATCGGGAGTGGTCTGGGCCCGCTGGGCTGGAAAGAAGGCCGCCCAACAAATCCTCGGCGAGCCCGAGGGACAATCCGCACTCGATTTCCGCCCTCCCAGGAGCGTTCCGCTGTACACGGGCACACCGTGGTTCATGCCCGCTGTCTTTGCCTGGATGGCCTCCAAGGACCGTATCAAGCACCCCAGGCCACGCAATCGCCGCAAATCCGCGCCACCTCCCAACCGGAACACCAATCTCGGCTGAACTGGAAACCATGTCGGCACCTCCTCAAGCTCCCAGCCCGCCAGCCGGGGCATGGACGCTTTATTTACGGGCCCTCGGCCTGTTGCGCAGCGAACGCACACTGGCAGCCTGCCTGATCGCCGCAGGCATGGCGATTGCCATCATCCAGGTCATCGAGCAGCAGTTGTTCGGCCGGGTTGTTGACGCCCTGGCCAAGGGCAACGAGGCCATCTCCATCATCGGATTGTGGGCCGCGCTTGGCCTCGTCGGCATCGTCGCCAGCGTCGTGGTCGCCGTCGCCGCCGACCGGCTCTCCCACCGCCGCCGGCTGGGCGCCATGAGCTCAGCCTTCGAGCAGGCCATCACGCTTCCCATCAGCTACCATTCCCGCAAGGGATCGGGCACCGTGGTCCGGGCCATCCTGGCCGGCACGGACGCCCTGTTCTGGTTGTGGCTGTCGTTCCTGCGGGAGCAGCTGACCGCGCTCATCGGCATCGCCTATCTGATCCCCGTGGCCATCGCCATGGACTGGCGCATGACCTCGATCCTGGGCGTACTCGCCATCGTCTACGTGCTCGTCAACCTTGCCGTTGTCCACCTGACGAGTGCCGGCCAGGCCGCCGTCGAACAGTACCACTCCAACGTTTTCGGACAGGTCGGCGACGTCCTCGGCAATGTCGCTGTCGTGCAGGCATTTTCCCGCCACGGGAAGGAAATGCGTGCCATGCAGGACATCATCGCCAAGCTTCTGGCCGCACAATATCCGGTGCTGACGTGGTGGGGACTGCTGACGGTTCTGACCCGTTCCGCCGCCACCATCGCCATGCTGACCGTGTTCACTTTCGGCGCCTACCTGTCCGCCAAGGGCGAGATCAGCGTCGGCGAGATCGTGACCTTCGTCGGCTTTGCCCAGCTCATGATCAGCAAGCTCGACCAGCTTTCGGCATTCGTCATTCGGGTCAATCAGCAGGCCCCGACCCTGCGGACATACTTCGACCTGCTCGATACGCCACCCGAGGTCATCGAGCGCCCCGACGCCGTTGAACTCGACAACGTGAAGGGTGACGTCCTCTTCGAAAACGTGAGCTTCCGGTATGGCGCCGGCACCATGGGCATATTCGACATCTCGCTCAAGGCCGATCAAGGCCAGACCATCGCTCTTGTCGGACCGACCGGTTCCGGGAAAACGACCACCCTGGCCCTTCTCCAGCGCATCCGCGAGACGCAAAGCGGAGAGATCAAGATCGACGGCATCAACATCGCCGACACGACGTTGAGCTCGCTGCGGCGGTGCATGGCCGTGGTTTTCCAGGAAGCTGGCCTGTTCAATCGCACCATTGCCGAGAACATCCGGGTGGGTCGCCCCGAAGCCACGGATGAGGAAGTGGAACAAGCCGCCCGTCTGGCCGAGGCGCACGACTTCATCTCGCGCAAACCCGGCGGCTACCAGTTCCTCATCGGCGAACGCGGTGCCCAGCTCTCCGGCGGCGAACGCCAGCGCATCGCCATCGCCAGAGCCATCCTGATGGACGCACCTATCCTCATTCTCGACGAGGCGACAAGCGCGCTGGACCCCGAGACCGAGGCCAAGATCAAGCGGGCCCTGGACAATCTGCGCAAGGGACGCACGACCTTCATCATCGCGCATCGCCTCTCGACCGTGGCCAACGCCGACACCATCCTGGTCTTGCAGGACGGGCGGATCATCGAACGCGGCCGCTTCAACGAACTCGTGCGCCAGAACGGCCTCTTCGCCACGCTCGTCAAGGAAGGCGGCTTCACCGCGCCGGAAGAGGACGCCGAACCGGATACGAAACCAGCCTGACAAGAGCCCGGGCAGGCTGCGCCTTGGCACCCGGCCAAGGGAAAATTAACCTGTTGTTTACGATAACAGCCCAAGGTTGGTCAGCGTGCGTGCGTTCCATGAGCCGACGACGGCGGAAGCACAATGATCACTGGGAAACTGACGGAACTGGCGGCCACCGCAGGGGAAAAAATCCACTACGCGCTGGCGCTCGTCCCGGCTGCCAAGGCCATGAGCCAGTCACAACTGGCACAACGCACCCGCCACGGCCTGAGCCAGTTCGCGTCATCCGACGGATCGGGCGCGCCTGAAGCCCAGGCCGGCACGGCCGAGCAGCAGACAGCCGAGGCGCAGTTGTCGATGGCGCGCACGGCCTCCGGCCTCTCCCACGACCATCTGGATCAGATCAGGATCAGCCAGAAGGCGGCGCAATCGGAACTCGACGAGGCAGACGCCGCACTCGAAAGCCTTCGGGCCGAACTCGGCAAGGTGATGCCGAACCTATAGACCGTAGCGGGACCACAAAGCCCTCTGCTCAATCGCGGACAGCAACCCCTCGCCAATA
>JBKDZY010000854.1:0-1857 GCA_047971765.1 Hyphomicrobiaceae bacterium
GCCGTCGGCATGACTCTCGGGGATCAGTTCGGGCGGCAGATTGGCGATCTGCCTGACGTCGCGGCGGGCGGCAACGAGCCGTTCCGCGAGACGGGCTTGGTTCTCAGGAGACATCGTTCAATAGCAATCCCAGGTATAGATGACGCGGGAGAACTCAACCTGTTCCAGGTCGTCCTGCCGCATCAGGAACTGTGCCGTTCCGGAATCGCCCCACAGGATGCCCGGCGTACTATCAATGGTGAGCAGCGAGACATCGCCGAGCGTGTCGTCTTCGGCGCGTGGATCATATTGCGTGAAGGAGGGATAGCCGCCGATCCGCAGTGCGGGTGCAGCTGCCTCGTTGGTGATCCATTCGGCGTAGGCTTCAAGTAGTTCATCGTCCTCGGCGACGTCGGCCAGGGTGGTGACGAAGCGGTAGTCCGTCGGGTCCATCAACATCTGGCCAGGCTCGAAGACGAGTTCGAGCGACTTTTCGGGATCATCGAGCGGGGTAAAGATGGAGTCCGATGGCATGAAGGCTGCGATGTCGGATGCCATCCCGATCGAGATGTCCGGGTGATAGATGCAGGCGAATCCCGTGGGCTTGCTGCAGTCGTCGGGGTTCGCCCCCATGAGGTCGTTGGTTCCGATGAAGAACTGCAGCATGCCCTTGGCGGGAAGTTGAGGCCAGGGGGGGAGTTCCTCCAGATTGACCTGGATCAGGAAGCTGAGCGGGCTTCCACCCTGGTCCATGGGCCAGTCCATTCCATTCGGCCACCAGGGGATGCCGCCGAGCTGGCTGGAGGTGGGGGCGGATGGCGGCGTGTTGAAGATGCAGGCGCCGAGAACCGGCAGCATGGTGGCCGCGATGGACGCCGAGTGCGGGCGCAGGATTTCGGGAAGCGGCGGAATCGGATGGCGGACGCCATCGCGCCCACGCGGACCGAACAGCCATTCGTAGATATCGCGCACGGATTACAATCCGAGCTTGGATTTGAGGATGTCGTTGACCGCCTGCGGGTTCGCCTTGCCTCCTGAGGCCTTCATCACCTGGCCGACGAACCAGCCCAGCAGGTTCGGCTTGGCCTTGACCTGTTCAACCTTGTCCGGGTTGCTGGCAATGATCTCGTCAACGGCCTTCTCGATGGCGCCGGTGTCGGTGACCTGCTTCATGCCGCGTTTCTCGACGATCACCGCCGGGTCGCCACCTTCCGTCCAGACGATCTCGAAAAGATCCTTGGCGATCTTGCCTGAGATGGTCCCATCGGAAATCAGTCCAACGATGGCGCCGAGTTGATCGGCCGAGATGGGGGAGCTCGCGATCTCCAGCCCTTCCTTGTTCAGGCGTCCGAAGAGCTCGTTGATCACCCAGTTGGCCGCCAACTTTCCGTCTCGGTCCTTGGCCACAGCCTCGTAGTAGTTCGCACTCTCGCGTTCGGCCACAAGAACATTGGCATCGTAACTGGACAGCCCATAGGACCCCATGAACCGGATATGCTTGGCGTCCGGCAGTTCGGGCAGTTGACCGGCAAGATCATCGACCCACGACCGCTCGAGTTCCAAAGGTAGCAGGTCAGGATCCGGGAAGTAGCGGTAGTCGTGGGCTTCCTCCTTGGAGCGCATGGAGCGCGTTTCGCCCTGCTGGGAATCGAAGAGGCGGGTTTCCTGGTCGATCGTGCCGCCATCCTCAAGCACGTCGATCTGGCGCCGTGCCTCGACATCGACAGCCTGTCCGATGAAGCGAATGGAATTAACGTTCTTGATTTCGCACCGAGTGCCAAATGGTTGACCGGGCTTGCGCACGGAGACATTCACGTCGGCACGCAGGTTGCCCTTTTCCATGTCGCCGTCACAGGTGCCGAGATAGCGCAGAATGGT
>JBKDZY010000855.1:0-1562 GCA_047971765.1 Hyphomicrobiaceae bacterium
GAAGGCGCCAAGGTCGTCGTCAATGACCTCGGCGGCTCGGTCGATGGCGAGGGGGGCAACAGCCAGGCCCCTGCCCAGGAAGTCGTTGACGAGATCACCAAGGCCGGCGGCAAGGCCGTCGCCAATTTCGACAGCGTTGCCGATCCGGCCAGCGCGCAGAACATCATCAAGACAGCAGTCGAGAACTTTGGCCGCGTTGACGCCGTCATCAACAACGCCGGCATCCTGCGCGACCGCATCTTCCACCGCATGTCGATCGAGGACTGGAAGCAGGTCATCGACGTTCACCTGAACGGCTGCTTCTATGTCAGCCGCGCGGCGGCCAACTACTTCAAGGAGCAGGAGTCGGGCGCGTTCGTGCACTTCACGTCCACCTCGGGCCTCATCGGCAACTTCGGCCAGGCGAACTACGCCGCAGCCAAGCTCGGGATCGTCGGCCTGTCGAAGGGCATCGCCCTCGACATGTCACGCTTCAACGTCCGTTCCAACTGCATCTCTCCGTTCGCATGGAGCCGCATGATCGGCACCATCCCGACCGAGACCCCCGAGGAGAAGGCCCGCGTCGAACGCATCCAGCGCATGACGCCGGACAAGATCGCCCCGCTCGCGATTTTCCTGGTCTCGGACCTCGCCAAGGGCGTGACCGGTCAGGTGATGGCCAGCCGCATGCACGAGATCTTCCTGTTCAGCCAGCATCGCCCGGTGCGCTCGGTGCACTCCGAGTCCGGCTGGACGCCGCAGAAGATCGCCGAGATAGCATTGCCCGCCATGCGTTCACACTTCACGCCGAACGAGCGCTCTGGCGACGTGTTCTCGTGGGACCCCACCTGATCCCCGGACAACTGGAATCGAAAACCGAATGGGCGCCCCTCACCGGGCGCCCATTGCGTTCCGGCTGATTTAATGCTCGCATTCGCCTCCAGAGCACGACGCCTGCAACGGCCAACTCCGAAAACAAGCAAACCAGGGAAACGCACCATGCCCGAAGCCAACGCCTACGACAGGCTCTTTTCTCCGCGCGCCATCGCCGTCATTGGAGCCTCGAAGGATCTGACCCGGATTTCCGGCCAGCCGATCCAGGCACTGGTCAACTCCGGCTACAAGGGCACGGTCTACCTGGTGAACCCGCGCTACGAGGAGCTTCATGGCCGCAAATGCTACCCGACCGCGGCCGCAATCGGTGAACCTGTGGATCTTGCGGTCGTCGCCGTTCCCGCGCCTGCCGTCCCCGGCGCCATCCGCGACCTTGGCGCCGCCAGGATCCCGTTCGCCATCATCCTGACGGCCGGCTTCCGCGAGGGGGGGGCCGAGGGAAGAAAGCTCGAGAACGAATTGCAGCAGGCGTGCATCGAATCCAATGTCCGCGCCATCGGCCCCAATTGCCAGGGGGCCCTCTCCACGCCATCGCGCATGTGGTGCGTGTTCGGCTCCATCGCCAACGAACCGGAACTGCTGGCAGGCTCGGTCTCCTGTGCCTTCCAGTCCGGTGGCTTCGGCTACGCCGTTGTCAACCTGGCCGAAGCGCAGGGCGTCGGGTTCCGCCACGTCGTCTCGACCGGCAA
>JBKDZY010000856.1:0-3530 GCA_047971765.1 Hyphomicrobiaceae bacterium
CCATCGGTAAGCGCCAGTTCGAGCGCCCGGCAACAGGGATGGGGCTATCGGATGATGCGGAAATTCATGCGTGCGTGACCCCCGAGGGCGGCACGGCCCGTGACTGCGTAACCTAATGTCCCTCGCTGGAGGGTTCGGCCAGCTCGATGACGAGGCCACCGGTGGTTGCGGGGTCCATGAAAATGATGCGGCTGTTGGCGTGTCCGATCAGCGGAGCATCAGTGTTGAAACGGATGCCTTTGGCCTTCAGCTCGGCAATGGATGCGTCGATGTCCTCGACTTCCAGGCAGATGTGATAGAGGCCCTCGCCACGCTCGGCGATCCACTTGTTGGTGGTCGACTCGGCGCTGTCCGACTGCAGCAACTCCAGGTACGTGTCGCCAACCGGAAACATGGCCAGCGATGTCTTGTGTGCGGGCAGGTGTTCCTCGTACTCCATCGGGATGCCGAGCTTGTTGGTCAGGACGTCCCTGACAGTGTCCATGTTCTTGAGGGCGATGGCGATATGCTCGATCCGCTTGATCTTCATGGTGCTTCTCCTGGGCGAGTGCCGCTGGTGACTGTCACCAGTGTAGCGGCGGCAGCCTGTCCGTCCAGGCCATGAAGAGGCAGTCTTCACGGTGGCGCTGTCCCAAAACTATACGCGCGTCCGGCGAGGCATGCCATTCGGTACAATCAGTTGTGCCGAAAGAGGGCACACAATGAGCGCTTTGACCAGTATAACAGAATCGCAAACATCATAGCGCCCTTGCGGGTGGCATGGTGCGACTATTGCATGACTTGAGACCAAATGTGCGTGCGGGCCTGCCATTTGCCCCTGCGCGAGGTGCCTCGCAACCGGCAGCGTGATCAAGTGATCTTCAAAGCGTTGGAATTGCCCGAATGCTCAAGTTTTCTATCGTCACATGCACCTGGAACAGCGAGCCACTGGTCGCCGAGGCCATCACATCCATACGCGACCAGGACTATCCGAATGTGGAACACATCTTCGTTGATGGCGGATCGACGGATGGAACGCTGGAACGGATCAAGGCGCTCGACGGTGACGTGAAAGTCCTGGAGAACGTGAAGGGCGGCATCTCGCGGGCCATGAATGCCGGGGCCGCGGTGGCAACGGGCGATATTATCGCGCACATGCATTCCGATGACATGTATCTCGGCACGGACGTGTTCACGAAGGTGGCGGCGGCCTTCGAGGAGGCTCCTGACGCACCATGGCTCTTCGGCCGCTGCAAGTCGCTCATCGACGGCAAGGTCCTGGACAACCGATATGAGACCAAGCGCTACAGCCAGGCCGTGCTCATGCGGCGCAACATCATCCCGCACATGTCAACGTTCGTGCGGCGCTGGGCCTTCGAGAAGGCCGGTGGCTTCGATCCCCGCTACCGATGCGCCATGGACTATGACCTGTGGCTGAAGCTGGCGAAGATGGGCGATCCGGTCCAGCTCGACGACTACCTCGCGGCCTTCCGCACGCACGCAGGCAGCCTGTCGTCGGTGCATGTGGGAAGTTGCCACCATGAGGATTTCCGGGTGCGCTGGAAACATTCCAGGCGCCATCCGCTGGAACTGGCAGAACACCTGGGGCGCTATGCTGTCAGAACGGTCCGCCTCATGATGGCGCCGAGGACAGGCATGCGCTGCTGCTGACACGATGACCAAAGACCAAGCAAAATGCCGCGCCAATCCAGACCGCAGGACGGTTGTGGGCGGGCTGCTGTTGTCGGCGCTGGGCTCACGGGCAGGCATCGCCGCCGAAGGTGTTGCCGTGCAGCCGCCGAAACAGGTGCGGCGCTGGTTGCGGCGGACAGGCCAAGGGCCACTTGCGCTTCCGTTCGACTATTTCGGTCTCCATTCCGATCATGGGATGGGGGGCAAGACACCATTCCCGACCTATCCCTATGACGCCATCCGTTCCCACGACACCAGCGACGGCAAGGACATGCCGGTGCTGCAATGGGCAGGGATCGAGGTGGCCCCCGGCCAGTACGACTGGCGGGCAATGGACGCCTGGATCGAAGCCAATCCGCGCAAGACGCGCATTTTTGTCCTCAGCGGGTGTCCGGCGTTCTATCAGAAATACCCGGGCGAACCGTGGCCCTACCCCTATCTGCCGGGTGGTGGCTCCCCTCCGCGTGATCCGGATGCGGCGGGGCGCTTCATTGCAGCGATCCTCAGGCGCTATCCCGGCCAGATCCATTTTGTTGAACCGTGGAACGAGCCGAACTTCGGGTAAGGGTTGACCAGCCGTCTCAAGGGACGCTGGGGGCCGTTGATGGAGACGCCCGGCTTTTTCACCGGCACGCCGGAGGACCTCGCGGCCATGGCCCGTGCCATCCGGCAGGTGCTGCCGCCGCCGACCCGGCTGATGATCGGGGCGTGGGAAGGGCAGGACGGCGCCGGCGCGGAAAACTCCCTGTTGCGCTATGCGCGCGCGGCGGACGGGGCTGGCGGGTTCGGCAGGGACCATGCCCAGGCGTTGTCGGTCCACAGCTATACCTACAGGAACGATCCCAACAAGATGATCGCGGAACTCGAAGGCTACGACGCCCGTTTTCGCGAAGCGGGGTTCAAGCCTCATCTGCCGCGCCATGTCAGCGAGTGTGGTGCCGAGGCGCCGGAGTTCTGGACTGCAACGAACCCACCGCTGGAGATCAAGGTCCGGTGCGTCAAGCGTTGGCTCATGATCCCGGCCGCCATGGGCTATCTCGGCGTCTATCTCTACCGGCATTCGCTCATGCGCACGCTGGGTGATCCGGCGCATGAACCGGCTCTTGCACAGGCCATGGGAGAGATGCGCGACGCCTTGCGCGGGCGCATCATCCTGCAGGCGGCAGAACTCGAGGATGGCACGATCTGGCTGGCCCGTGCCGATGGCCGCGAGGTCCTGGCATGACCCGGAAACCGTTCATTTCCCTTGTCATGGCCACATATGGCCGCTCCAGCGAACTGGCACCGGCGCTGCAATCGCTCCTGGCGCAGACGGACCACGGGTTCGAACTCATCGTGGTCGACCAGAACCGCCATGATCTTGTAGCGCCCGAACTCCAACCGTTGCGCAAGGCGGGCATTGCCGTGAAGCATGTGCGCGTCGATATCCCGAGCCTGTCCAACGCCCGCAATGCCGGCCTCGAGCGTGCGGAAGGCGAGGTTGTCGCCTTTCCTGATGACGACTGCTGGTATGAACCGGACGTGATTGCCGCGGCCAGGACCGCGTTCGAAAGCGACGATACGCTCGACGGCGTCGTCGGGAAGTGGTGCGAGGTCGAAGGTCTCAATGACCGGCCGCCAGAGCCATTGTCCTATGACCTGTGGCGCACGTTCCGTGCAGGCGATGCCTCGTCGATCACGCTGTTCTTCAGGCTGGCAGCCCTGCGCCGCATTGGCGGGTTCGACAAGAGACTGGGCGCTGGCCGCTATTTCGGCTGTGGCGAGGAAACGGACGTCATCCTGCGGATGCTAGGCAGCGGCGCGCGGATCGAATACCTGCCGCAGATGCGGGTTCATCATGAGTACGCGCCATGGCCTGG
>JBKDZY010000857.1:0-7824 GCA_047971765.1 Hyphomicrobiaceae bacterium
ATGTTCCATGCCAACGGCTGGACGTTCACCTGGATCAACACCGCCCGCGGCATGGCGCATGTCTGTCTCCGGCGTGTGGAGGCGGCAACCATCTACCACCTGATCAAGGATGAGCGCATCACCATGTTCTGTGCGGCGCCGACCGTGCTCATCAGCATTGCCAACGCACCGGAGGAAATCCGCGCGGGTGCACCCCGTGGCGTTCGCCTGTTGACCGCGGGTGCGCCTCCGGCCGCCGCGACCATCGAGATGGTGGAGCGCGAACTCGGATGGGAGCTGACCCATGTCTACGGCCTGACCGAGACCGCGCCGTTGATCACCTTCTGCGAGCCGCTGCCCGAGCATGAGGGAATGCCGATCCATGACCGGGCGCAGATCAAGGCCCGCCAGGGTGTCGAACTGGTCAGCTCGGGTGAGTTGAAGGTCGTAGACGAGGAGGGCAACGAGGTTCCGCACGACGGCGAGACGCTCGGTGAAATCACGGTCCGCGGCAATGTCGTCATGACGGGATACTACAACGATCCGGAGGCGACCGCCGCCGCCATCAGGAACGGCTGGTTCCACTCGGGCGATGCCGCGGTTGTGCATCCGGATGGCTACGTCGAAATTCGTGACCGCTTCAAGGACGTCATCATCTCTGGAGGCGAGAACATATCCTCGGTCGAGATCGAGGGCTGCCTGTTGCGTCATCCCGCAGTGCAGGAGGCCGCTGTCGTCGGCATGCCGCACGAGCGTTGGGGAGAGTCGCCCCATGCGTTCGTCATTCTCCGGCAAGGGGCCCAGGCAACGGAGAATGAGTTGAAACAGCATGTGCGCAACGCACTGGCCCACTTCAAGACACCGCAATGGGTCTCGTTCGTCGATGATCTGCCGAAGACGGCCACGGGCAAGGTGCAGAAGTTTGCGCTGCGCGCCGGCAAGTCGGCCATCACGCGCCAGTAGCAACAGTCGTCATCCGGGGCAGGCGCGCGCGGCCTGTCGGGAATGAAGGGCGGGACGCAACATGACCTGGTCTCTCATTGCTCGTGACGAGTCCACCGGCCGCATCGGCATTGCAGTCGCCACCTGCGCGTTTGCCGTCGGTGCGCGGGTGCCTCACATCAAGACCGGCGTCGGGGCCATCGCGACGCAGGCCACGACCAACATCTACTATGCGCAACGCGGATTTGCCCTGTTGGCCGCCGGAGCCGATGCCGCCCACTGCGTGCGTTTCCTGATCGAGGCTGACGACGGCCGTGAACATCGGCAGGTGCATGTGATGGATCGGTCGGGCAACTTCGCGGCGCACACGGGCAGCGCCTGCATTCCCTGGTGCGGCCACCAGATCCACGCCACCTATGCGCTGGCAGGCAACATGCTGGCGGGCCCCGGGGGCCTGGATGAAACCGCCAGGGCCTACATCGCCAACCTGCACCTGCCGTTCGCACGCCGGCTGCTGGCTGCGATGAAGGCAGGGGAAGACGCGGGCGGTGACAAGCGCGGCAGGCAGTCGGCAGCACTCCTGATCCATGACGACGAGGATCACGCCGCACTTGATCTGCGCGTTGACGATCATGCCGATCCCCTGGCCGAACTGTCGCGCCTGGAAGAGGTGGCGCGCAGGCATTTCGTGCATGCCCGTCGCGTCGGGCCGACGCGCGAAAATCCTGCCGGTCTGGTGGACGAGAAGGAGCGCGCGGCGGCCATCGCGCGCTCGATCGCCGAGGACTACGAATAGTCGCAGGATCCGGCCTTCGCCGGAGACGCCGGCGAAGGTCCAGGCACAGTCTGCCAATCAGGCCCGTCCCGCGAAGATATCCTTCTTGATGACGGCATGAACACCCCAGTTGCCGTCCACCACCTGCGTGATGCCGAAATCGACACCGATTGACATGAGCGAGATTGCCTCGTCCTCCGTCAGCCCCTGGGTGGTCATCAGGAAGTGCCGCATCTTGCGGAAGGCGTCGCGCAGCGCCAGATCGACCGAGGACTTCTTGTAGATCTCGCTTTGCGCGGCCGTGCCCAGCTCCTCCAGGTAGTTGGCGTAGCTGAAACCATGCACCAGCCAGTCCGATTGCGTCTCCAGCATCGGATAGTCGAGGCTTTCGAGCGGCGTACCGGCCAGATCCGCCTTCTTGTGCAGGACAAGCTGGAATGTGCCCGTGAGTGAGCATTCGATCGCCGTGCCGCACAACTCGCTGTCGCCCTGCGAGGCATGTGGATCGCCAACCGACAGCAGGCCACCCGCCACCGCCACGGGATAGTACATGATTGCGCCCTTCCCGATCCGCCAGTTGTCGATGTTGCCGCCGGTGTAGCTTGGCGGAATGCTGGTGACGTAGTCGGCTTCCTTCGGAGCAAGACCGATGGTGCCGAAGTGCGGGCGGATCGGCACGCGCACGCCTTTCAGGACGTCGAAGGTCTTCGAGATCGTGCTGTGATCGACGGGCACGCCGGGATAGTCGATGGTCTCGTGCTTGACGCCGAACGGATCTGTCTGCGGCGTCCATCGGTAATTGTAGACTGCCTGGGCCCAGTTGCGTTTGCCCGTGGCGTCGATCTCGTAGATCGTGATCACTTCCCGCGGCTTGGGATCGGTGATCAGGTCCTTGTAGTGGAAGCCCCAATTGGCGGCCGCGTTGCTGCCGAAGGTCTTGCCCTTGAACTTCGGATTGGCCGACGGTCTCGGCACGCAGTCGATGATGCGCACTTCGAGAATATCGCCGGGTTCCGCCCCGCGCACATGGACAGGCCCGGTCATGATATGCACGCCAGCCCCGTCGCCCGCTCCCTTGGCCGCGTCCATCGCGCCCGCCCCGCGCCGGTTGACGGACTTCTTGTCTTTGGTCCAGTGGTAGACACTTTCCGCTCCAGGGTCGCCCGCCACCATGCGCTCGATATCGTCACCTGCATGATGGGTCAGCGCTTCAATGGTCACGTAGTCGCCGGAATTGACCTCGACCTGCGGCTTCAGTGATTTGCTGAAATAGCCCCAGTGCACTGTTTCGGCGTTGGCGGGCAGGTAGTGATACGCCCGCTCGGCCGGTTGCAGGGCCTGCGAGGTCTGCGCCAGTGCCGGAGAGACGAGCGACAGCCCGCCACCCATGAGGGCCGACGCGCCGCCAGCCGCAACAAAACTGCTTTTCAGGAAACTGCGCCGCTCGTGGTTCAACTCCGCGCGCAGCGCCGCCGCATGTTCATGATAGTCCGGGCAATTGACGTCATCTCCCCTGCACATGGGCACCTCCAGTCTCTTGACTTTGCAATTCGACTAGTGATTGCCCGGAATTGAGGCGCGGACCAACGCCGACTTTTGTGCGCATTGGCGGAAAATGGTGCAGCCCCGCGCAGGGCATGGACCTTTCGATTTTTCGCCTGGCGGCGGCTTCGTGAATTGACAGGCGAACACCCCGATTGCGAACATCAGGCCGTCTCGGCGCGGACATGAAACCGGAACGGAGCGCCCAACACGCAAGAACCGTCACAATAAAGCGCCCTCGTTTGGCGCAACGGGAGGTATTCTGAAATGCGATTTGCGAAATGGAGCGCAGCAGCTGCGCTCGCCATGGCGTCAATTCCCTCTGGTGCGATTGCCGCCGACGTGAAACTGCCATCGTCGATTTCGTGGACGGCCTATGGCACCACATCATCCGGCTACGCCCAGTCCGTTGGCATCGGCCAGATGTTGAAATCCAAGTACAACGTCGATCTGCGGATCATTCCGGGCAAGAACGACGTCTCGCGCATGTCACCGTTGAAAGCCGGCCAGACGGATCTGTGCGCGTGTGGCATTGCCGTCTACTACGCCCAGGAAGGCGTTGAGATGTTCGCCACCAGGGCCTGGGGACCACAACGGATCCGCAACCTGTTCAATAACATTGGCCGCAATGGCGCCATGGTGGCGGTTGCAGCCGACGTTGGCATCAAGACCATGGTCGACCTCAAGGGCAAGCGCGTCGTCTGGGTCAAGGGCGCACCCGCGCTCAACAACAACATGGCGGCCGGCCTGGCGTTTGCTGGCCTGACCTGGAATGACGTCCAAAAAGTCGAGGTCCCCGGCTTCAAGCAGTCCCTGGACGCGATCATCAACGGTCAGGCCGATGCGGCATTCGCGAGCACCATCACTACGAGTCTGGCCCAGCTCGCAGCCTCGCCACGAGGTCTCTACTATGTCCCCGAACCGCATAATGACGCTGCCGGCTGGAAACGCGCACATGCGATCGCGCCCTATTGGGTGAAAGGCGTGGTGACCGCCTACACCAACGGCGCCAGGAACGCTGGACCGTTCGACGGCGCGCGGTATCCCTACCCAACCTTCATTTCGACGGAGAAGACCACAGACGAGTTTGCCTACAGCCTGACCAAGGCCGTGATGGACAATTACGAAGACATCAAGGAGTCGGGCCCGGGCATGGATGGCTACCAGCTCAAGCAGCAGAATTTCCAGTTCGTGTTTCCCTACCATCCGGGCTCCATCACCTACTTCAAGGAAAAGGGCGTTTGGACGGCCGCGGATGACACGCACAACGCCGCGACCTTGAAGCGCCAGGATGTTTTGGCCGCCGCCTGGAAGGAGATGCTGAAAAAGAGTGTCTCTGACGACAAGTTCAAGGACGAGTGGATGAAGGTCCGCGCCGCAGCACTCGGGAAAGCTGGAATGCCCGTCATCTTTCATTGACGGCCAGCGAGCCAATCGGTTGCGTGACCGCCACCGTTTCCGGCGTCATCCGATGTTGCCATCCCGGCGCTTTGTCGCCGGGACCCATTTCCCCGCGTGTTCGAAGCCATCGGTTCGGACACGGATCTTGCGCCAGGTGTCCAAGCCCCGGTTTCGCTGTCGCGCTCGGCAGAACGTGGCCGCATTCAATTCTGTATAGGATCGCAAGGGCTTGGATTTAACACACTTTCGTGTTCTCAACTTGTCTGTTGTGACCAGATTGGATTATCATATGACCGATGTTCATTTTATGATCCGATACACACGGAGTTGAATACCATGCGCTCGTTTTTCACTTTGGCTCTTGCTGCCGGCGGGCTTGCATTGGCATCGACCGGCGCCAGTAGTGCCTGCAATTCCCAGGGGTTGTATTGTGATTATCCCAAATGGGCGACCAACGCCTTTTCCGGGCCTTGGGATCAGTTGCCGCCAGGTTCAATTCGGCTGGGTAATGGGTATCGGGATCGCTATGATTCGAGATACAACAATTCGTCCAGGTCATCATACCGCAAGAGCTACAGGAAGCGGTATCGCGATGATGATTGATCGCGGAGCCGGGGTGCGGCAGCACTCGCTCTGGAGCCTGATCGGCTGAGATGGAAGCAATCCTGCTTCCATCAAAGGCGTGAATCAGTCTCTCGAACAAAGAGTTATAGCAGGCCACCGGCATGGATGTGATTCCATTTGAGCCAAACCTGCTCTAGTCCATCAGCATCAGGTCGGTGTCGTCGGGTGTCGCGCCGGCCGCTGTCAGCATTGCGTGAACCTGCCCCCTGTGATGGGTCTGGTGGTTGAAGAAGTGCACCACCAGCACCCATTTGGGTTTGCTCAAATTCGCTTTCGCAAGGGCCGAGGTCCAGAACAGGTCGCCGTTGAGCCACTCCGGCTGCAGTTGGTCCGCCCAGGCCATGATGGTCTGATCGAAGGCCGCCCGTCGTTCCGTCAGGTCCGCCCAGTCGGGCCAGTTTCCCCCACCCGTGCGCACCAGCGCCGGCGGCTTCTCCACGCGCTCGGGCGCGAACCGGCTCATCCATTGCTGGTCACCCCACAGGATGTGCGACAAGGTGCAATGGATGCTCTCGAAGAATGCGCCGCGGTTGCGCATCCGTTCCGCCGCGCTCAAGGTATCGGCCGCGCGATAGATCGAGCGGTTCTGCCAGTCGTTGTAGCGCGCCATCGTCCGCACATGGTCGGGCGAAATCATCGTTGGAACTCCTCCCGGTCTACAACATCGAAAGATGCGCTTTCCGTTCGGGCGGCGGAAAGGCTGTGTCGAGGGCAGCCAGGTCGTTGTCGTCCAGCTTCAGGCCGTCGGCCGCGAAATTCTCCGTGACATGCTGGAGAGTCGACGCCTTCGGGATTGAAACCACATGTGGGTGCCGCATGGTCCAGGCGATGGCGACGGCCGCCGGAGCAACGCCGTGCTTCGCGGCGATGTCGGCCAACGTCTTGTTGCCGAGAATGGCGCCCTGCCCGAGTGGAGAATAGGCCATCACCATGTCCTCGTGGGCCTTGGCGTCGTCGATGAGGTCGAAGTCGATCCCCCGCGAGCCGAGATGGTAGAGCACCTGGTTTGCGATGCACTTGCCGCCGTCCTTGACCGCGCGCATCTCGTCCATGTCGTCGACATCGAAGTTCGAGACGCCCCAGTGCCGGATCTTGCCTTCGGCTTTCAGCGTCTCGAACCCGGCAACCGTCTCCGCCAGCGGATGCGATCCCGGCCAGTGCAACAGGTAGAGGTCGATGGTGTCGATCTTCATGCGCTTGAGGCTGCGTTCGCAGGCCGCCACCGCGCCCTTGCGCGAGGCGTTGTGGGGATAGACCTTGGAGACGATGAACAGGCCATCCCGGCGGCCCTTGATGGCATCGCCGATCACCTCTTCCGCGCCGCCCTCGCCATACCTCTCCGCCGTGTCGATCAGGCGGATGCCCAGGTCGAGCGCCGCCGCGAGGGCCTGGGCCTCGCCAATCCGGTCGCCGCGTCGCTCGCCCATGTGCCACGTACCGATGCCGAGTTGCGGAATCTGCTCACCGGTTTTCAGTGTGACGGTCCGCATCGCTTCACCTCATGTGTGGGCCGGGGTTGCCTTCGACGCGCCGGTGGCAACGCCCATCAGCCGCGCCGCGTCTCTCAGGATGATCTTGTGGTCGAACGCCAGTTTCTGTCTCTGCCACCGCTCGACCCATTCGGCAGCCGCCGCATCGTCACCGGCCTGCGGACGCGCGGACCGTACCTTGGTCGCGAACACGACGGAGACGGTATGGCCGCGCGGATCGCGGTCGGGCGCGGAATAGACGCCGACAAGCCTGAGGCGCCCGGCCTTGACGCCGGTCTCCTCCAGCAACTCGCGCTTGCACGCGGCCTCGACGGTCTCGCCCACATCAACGAACCCGCCAGGCAAGGCGTAATGGCCTTGGAATGGTGGGTTCCCGCGCCGGATCAGCAGCACGCGGTCGCTGGCGTCGAACACCACGCAATCGACGGTCAGCAGGGGTGTAACGGGCTTTGCCATCTCCGCTCCAGTGCAGTCGGGTTGATCCGGTGGCGCAACGCGCCGGGCGCGCTCAGCCCAGCCCCGCCGCCGCCGTCAGGCCGCCATCGACAATGAGTTCGGTCCCGGTGATGTAGCGGGCTTCGTCCGACACCAGGAACAGCACCGCATTGGCGATGTCCCAGGCGTCACCCATCTTGCCGGTCGGACATTGTGCATTGCGCCGGTCGATCAGCCCCTGCACGTCGTTGGCACCGATGGTCTTGGCGAGGCGATGCTCGACCAGCGCCGTGTGCATCAATCCCGGCACGACCGTATTGCAGCGGATTCCCTTCCTGGCATACGACATCGCCGTCGACTTCGAGAACGCCAGGATGCCGAGCTTGGTGGTCGAGTACGCCAGGTGCGGCCGGTCGCCCGACATGCGCAGGCCCGCCACCGAGGCGAGATTGACGATCGCGCCGCTGCCCTGTTTTTCCATCACCGGCAGCACGTACTTGCAGCCGAGGAATGCGGTCTTCAGGTTGTGGTCGATCTGCCTGTCCCAGATCTCTTCGCTCATGGACACCGCATCGCCCGGTGCCGAGCCGCCGACGTTGTTCACCAGGATGTCGATGCGGCCGAACCGCTTGACGC
>JBKDZY010000858.1:0-2385 GCA_047971765.1 Hyphomicrobiaceae bacterium
TGATCCGCTCGTACAGTCCCTCCTGCCGGATGAGCCTGCGAATGGCGTCGGCCAGCCCGACAGCCGACACATCCGCCGTCAACACTCCGGTTTCACCATCGATCACCTGCTCCGCGATCCCACCCACCGGCATGCCGATGACGGGCATGGCATTTCCGAAGGCAAGGGCCGCCACGCCGGACTGGCTCGCCTCGACATGGGAACACGCCATCGCATCGTAATCCTGCAGAAGTGCGCCAACTTCATCCACGTCAAGCCACCGGTTGGCGATCATCGCCCCCATCTGCTCGAGCCGCTCCCTGAACGGCCCGAGAGACCCGAGACCGGCCACGCCAAGCTCGATCCGCAAGCCCTCCTGGGCCAGAAGATCGGCAGCATCCAGAAGCTGGTCGAGCCCCTTGTAGGCCATGATCCTGCCAAAGAAGAGAAGCCTGAACGCGCGCCCGCTGTCCAACCGCCGAACCATTGGCTTGCCACCGGACAACAGATCGGGATGGAACAGGGTCTGCACCCTGGAGCTGTCGAGCCAGCTGTTGGTGGAAAGTTGCCGGGTCACCGCCTGGCTGAGCGTGAGCACGACGTCGGCCTTGCGCGCGTCCTGTACGAGCCAGCGCGTCAGGTGCGCAGTCGGATCCCCCGGATGGGGCGTGGCATCATGCACGATGGTTGCATACGTGGAAGTCAACGACTTGATACGCCCCCTGAGAAGGGGAGACCAGATATGGGGCATCAAGGTCACCACTGCATCAGGCGGTTCCGCCCGCAGCTTCCTTCCGATCTCGCGACGCGCCTTGGGAAGACCGAAAGCGACCCGCGCCAGATTGCTCCTGTAGAACGTATCAACCAGAAAAACATCCGCGCCCGTCCCGACGAGACGCTCCACCATGGGGGTACCCGATGCCACGATGAAGTAGGCGCGCAAATCGCTGCGCCGCTGCACGGCTTCAGCCAGTTCCACGACGAAAGAGCCGAAAGCAGGGCTCCGTCCAAGGTAGATGAACCCAACCCGCGCGACACCATTCTCGGACTGCCGACTATGGGCACATTTCATCATGACGCAGCCTTAAGCGACCATGCCGACTGATTGCGAGGCTTTCGGCACTCTCGTGACCCCCTCCCTTTCTTCGAGACATAAACATCCCCAATCAAGGGACCCATGCACCCCTAACCAGTAAATCAATCACCATCCACGCCACCACTTGGAGCAGTGCGGCCGGCAAACTAAAACCACTTCAAAATATATGCGAAATATGGATATCGGACATCTGCAACGCCATGGCTATATGGCGGTCCATTCGTTGCGTCAAGCGGATCATCTGAGTGCCAATTGGGGAGATTCTCTTTCCTCATCATCGAGATGAAGCACGTCCTAAAATTGCCACAAAAGGTCGTGGAAGGAATATTTTTGACAAGACATCCATGACCGTTTGGGTCACAATGACCTCAATTGATGTGATTCCTCAAAACGGTGAGGACAATAGCAAATCTTATTTCGTCTGGTATGTTGAGAGGCTGGGACAGGAATGACGGCCGACATCTTGAATTTGCGTGCCGCGCGAAAGGCAAGACTCCGCACCAGGAACTTGGATGAGGCGGAGATGAACCGACAGAAATTCGGTGCCAGCAAGGCAGTGCCACAGCTTCGCCAGGCTGAAGCCTATCGCAAATCGAAACTTCTCGACGGCCATAAGAGGGAAACACCATCAAGTGACTAGCCACATCTGTGGCCACTCAAATCTTTTCCTACTTTTTTCTTCGTATTCAGGCTTCACCATTGCCATGGCAAGACCAGTCAAACGCTCATTCACAATAGGTGGGCATCGCACTTCAATCTCTCTCGAGACTCAATTCTGGGAAGCGTTGCGGGAGATTGCCCGAGTTGAAAACACGTCCCTTTCCCGCCTCGTGCAACGGATCGACGAACAACGCGGCGCAAGCGGCTTATCGAGCGCTGTCCGCATCTGGATCCTCAACTACTTCAGGTTCCCGAACGCAGACCGACCCTAGACCGCATGAACCATGTCCTGCTGACACAGGAACGCCAGGGCGAGTCCCCGACTCTCCTGTTGTGATCCGCAATGGTCATCACGGTTGACGTGCCCAAACGCCATGGGCGCGATGACCGGACACCCGGAGCACAATCAAGACGCAAACCCAGCTCCAAAAAACGTCTCCTGCCTGGCCAGCTTGGCTGCTGTTATAGCGATTCGTCGCACAAAAACAACTTATGATAGTTTTTTCTAACAACAGTCGGGACCTGCCGTGACCCGGGACAGAAAGCCAAACCAACAAAGATGCAGAATGAAATGGTCGGCCATCAGCATCGCCCCATGATCGCACCATGACGGACAAATCGGCCCCGCCCCCAGTCGAGATCTGCTATGG
>JBKDZY010000859.1:0-3627 GCA_047971765.1 Hyphomicrobiaceae bacterium
GGCTGCTGCCCGGGGAGATCACACGCATCGAGCATGGCGCCTTCTCGCTTGCGCTTGCCGGCGACGACGCGAGCGATGCAGACTTGATCAGGGCGCTCTATGCCACGCGTTTTGGCGAGACGTTCGACCGGGTGCACTCGGCGCAGGTCTTCGGGGCCCTGCTCCATCGGCTGTTCCAGTGAGCGCACACGCCGCATCCGCGACGTGTTGCAACGGCTCCGCTCCCGGCCTCGATTCGGCTGGGATTACAGCGAGCCGATCAATCACATGTTCTGGAAAGCGTGGCGCCCCGTAGGGGAATCGAACCCCTGTTTTCAACGTGAGAGGCTGACGTCCTGGGCCACTAGACGAACGGGGCAGCGCCGCACCCCTATAAGGAACTCGGCCGGGGGACGCAAGCACTGACTTTCAATTGACATGAACACAAACGGCCCGACGCCACATGCGGGCATCGGGCCGTTCGTGAATACGGACCGGCGCAGGCATCACTGCCTGCGGAGAATGTCGCCTCAGGCCTTCTTGTTCATCTGATCGAAGGACTTCGCCGCGACCTCGCTCACGACCTGCATGGTCTGCTGGGTGAGGCGGGCAGAAAGCTCGAAGAAGTCACGGGTCTGGACACCAACCGTCGCCATCTGCTTCTGGACGAATTCGGCCTGGATACGGGCGGCCTCGGGCAGGGACCCTGCACGCGCCATGGCGTGGGCGGCGTCGAAGGCCGCAGACGTGTTGGCCGTGGCGTTCTCGACGACCTTGGCGCCAAGCGTGCGGGCGCTGGCCTGGCCAGCCAGGAGCGCTTCTTCCACCGACTTGGCCTGATCCTTGGCCGCGCTCGACGCCTTCTCGTAGGCATCACGCGTCTTGGCGACGCCATCGACCATCATGGTCTGGATGTTCTCGGGCATGCGAGCGTCTTTCGCGACGTTGAAGAACTGCTCGGCGTGGCGGGTGAATGCGTCGTTCATTGGAGGGCTCCGGTATATGGTGCAGAAAGGGGTCAGCGGCTCATCGGCTGGTGAAGCTTATGTAGATCATTTAATTGTGCATTGCAACATGATTTTGTGCGACGCACCAAAATCCTCATTCAAGCCGTTGTTATCGTGCAATTCTTTTTGATATATCATCTTCCAGTAGATACCAAATGCGCAATCCCCAATCCTGGGCGGCCCGAATAATCGCGTTGCAGATCAAATCAAGGACGGGAAACGGTCCCTGTAGCCCAACACCGACTGATCGAAAAGGATGTCTCGCGGTCGCAACGGGCGCGCGAGTGACAAACCTTCCAGAGAGCGGCAGCGCGACAACGCCACATAAGCCTGGCCATGGGCGAAGGTACCGCGGCCGAGGTCGATATAGACCTTGTCGAGGGTGAGACCCTGGCTCTTATGAATGGTGAGCGCCCAGGCGAGCCGGACCGGCAGTTGCTTGAAGGTGCCGGCGACCGTCTCGACGATCTTCTGCTCGGTGGTGTCGTAGGCGTAGCGTCGCTGCTCGCAGGCGACAGGCTCGATCTCGTATTCGCGGCCTTCGATATCGACCCAGATGCTGTCCTGATCGAGGCGGGTGACGCGGGCGATGGTGCCGTTGACCCAGCGCCTGTCGGCATCGTTGCGCAGCATGATGACCTTGGCACCGGCCTTGAGGTTCAACGTTGCCTCGGTCGGCTGTGCACCCTGCGCGAAATCACCGGTCACGGAGGCCGTATAGTTCTTCTCCTCGCCCGGCAGCGCATTCAAGAAGGCCGCGTTGATGCGCATGGCGGCGGCATTGGTGGGCGTGAGGATGACATAGGGGTCGCCCTCGCCCAGGGTGCGGATGGGAGACACGCGGGCGTTGAGCTTTTCCAGCTCCGCCATGTCCGGCTCACCGTCGCGGATGTGGTTGAGGATGTCGAGCAGGGCCTGGTCGCGCTGACGGAAGACCTGGGTCAACTCCAGGCGATGGGTGCCAACGCCTTCATTCAGCGCATCGACATGGAAGAAGAACGGGCCGCCATGGTTGCTTTCCAGATGGGAGGCGACTTCTGCCTCCTGCACGACCGGGGGGAGCTGATGCAGGTCGCCAAACATGACCAGGCGCACGCCACCAAACGGTTCCCGCGAGCGGCCACGATTGACCCGCAGCGACTGGTCGATGGCCGCCATCAGGTCCGAGCGGACCATGGACACCTCGTCGATAACCAGCAGTTTCAGCTTGCGCATGACACTGCCATTGCGGCTGCGGCGGATGTCTTCCGGGCCGATCAGACGCGGCGGCAGGCCGAAAAAGGAGTGAATGGTCTGACCACCGACATTGACCGCCGCAAGCCCCGTGGGCGCGACAATAACCATTTCCTCGGCGATCAACTCGGGAAGGGCGCGCAGCAACGTCGATTTGCCCGTGCCGGCCCGGCCCGTGACAAACAAGTGCCCTTCGCCATCGCGGAGATAGTCGATCGCAGCCTCGTATTCCGATGTCGGCTGCAGGCCCGCCGGCCAATCTATCGCCACACCGGATGCCGGTATCGCCGCGTTCGGCTCGACGAGCGCCGGCTGCTTCGATGTCTCAGGAGGGTGAGCCACGCGACTCTCCTTTCGATTGCCCAGGACAGGCTATCGGCGCTGCGGCGGGTCTTGTCAAAGCCGGGGGCCAACGTTTCCCATCAAACCCGCTAAAATTGAAAAGATCCCCGGTGGTGGTCATCAGGCGTTACCAGACCAGCTCCGGCAAAGCCCGAACGGTCAGGCTTGTCTGCGCTCGTGCGCCGTAACGGGCTCAAGGCCGGGCACGCACACGCTGGCCGCGGTCGAGCCCCGAGCGTTTCCACCTGAGACGGAAACGCCTTAAACGCCCTGGCAGTGCGGTTTCACGCTGGCGGCGGGCTGCGAATGTCCGCTAGACTGGATGGCGCCCCCGATGCCGCCCGCGAGCGGCGATGCCGCAAGAAGTGCCCGCAGCATGGGCCTTTTCGAGCCCTCCGGATGGCGATTGCGTCTTGCAAGCCCGGCATGTGTTGTCTAGAGCAAACTGAAATTCCATTCATTCAACGCGACAAACGAGGACAAAAACCGACAATGGCCACGCACAAACTTCTCATGCTGCCCGGTGATGGCATCGGCCCCGAAGTCATGGCCGAGGTGGAGCGCGTTGTGGCGTTTCTCGCCAAAAAGACCGGCGCGGAATTCCAGACCGATACCGCGTTGTGCGGTGGCTGCTCCATCGACAAGCACGGCATGCCGCTGACCCCGGAAGTGCTGGAAAAGGCCAAAGGCTCGGATGCCATCATCTTCGGCTCTGTCGGTGGCCCCAAGTGGGACAAGGTGCCCTACGAGATCCGCCCCGAGGCCGGGATACTCAAGCTGCGCACGGAACTCGACCTGTTCGCCAACCTAAGGCCCGCGATCTGCTATCCGGCACTGGCAGAGGCTTCCAGCCTGAAACGAGAGCTGGTGGAAGGCCTCGACATCCTGATCCTGAGAGAGCTGACAGGCGGCACCTATTTCGGGGAACCGAAGGAAATCGTGACGCTGGAAGATGGACAGAAGCGCGCCGTCGATACGACGCTCTACACTACCGGCGAGATCGCGCGCATCGCGCGTGCGGCATTCGAACTGGCCCGCAAGCGCGGCAACAAGGTCCACTCGGCGG
>JBKDZY010000860.1:0-2291 GCA_047971765.1 Hyphomicrobiaceae bacterium
AGACCCGATCGTTCTCGACCGCTTCGATCTGGGCCGCCGGAATATTGACCACCACGTATTTCTTGGGCAACCCGCGAACCAGGGACTGCATGCGCACGAGATTGGTTTTCAACTGCTTGAAGCGGACATCCGCCGGCACCTTCAGGGCCGCAATGGTCCGCTTGTCGACAATACCCGTCGGCGTCAACCCGTTCGAGGCCTGAAAGCGCTTCACCGCCCGTTCGACGGCAGTGTCGTACCCGCCGGAGAAAAATCCTTCCGATCCCGATCTCAAATCGCCCGAAATCGTAAGACGGCGTCGCAGAATATCAACCGCACGCCCGCCCATGCCGGGCTGCAGCGTCTGATCCGCAACGACCGGCCAGCCACCAGCCTTCACGATGGCCGCATACTTTTCGATCGCCGCCTTCATCGGCGCCAGGTTGTCCCGCGAAATGGTCGGGAACCCCTTGGGCGGATGCGATTCCCATTCCCGCGCGAACGAGTGATCATACCTGATCGAAGCCGTCGCGCCCGTGCTCTCCCAGGGGACCCAGCCCGAACCCTCGTAGGCGCCAGCCGATGGAACTTGAAACAACGCCACTCCCAACGCGACACAGCCAAGCCACATCTTCACAGCCATAACAGGTCCCCTCGTCAGTCTCGTCATCAATCCGCAAAAGGGTTCAAGCCATCAACGGCCGAAACACCGAAAGCGCACGGGTTGAGCGCCCTACCGTCAATCATGGTACGGATCACGCAAAATTCGCTGTTGTCGAACCGGACAGCGACGAGCCCCATCGGCTCCCAACCGCCAAATCACGCGCCCACACGCGCTGCCCATGCGGCAGCCCACTGTCGCGCACAGGATCACGCACCAGTTTTGACCGAGTTCGTCCCGTTTTTCAAAGCAAAGCGACGGCTTATGGCATCCGCGAATCAAAAGCGGTGCATTGAAGCCACACCCGGCGTCCCGAGCGAATGCTCTCCCCAACATCCGCGCATTCCGGATCCCCCGCCTGATCACCCACGCTTCTTCCCAGCGGGCCGAACGATCACCCTTCGGCCAACATCGTCCAGTCCCTGAACGCGCGCCGCGCCAAGCGAATTTTTCACTGCTCAGTGAGTTCGGGCCTGGCTCGCTCTTTTCCGGCCACACGCTGCAGGCTCGCGATCAACGCGTCGATCACGTCGATGCCGGCATCTGGTCCCGGCCCCCGCTCGGACAGGAAACGGCGAAAGGCCCGCGCACCCGGCTGGCCATGATAAAGCCCCAGGATATGCCGCGTGATGTTGTTGAGGCGCCCCCCGCGCTCCAGATGCTGCGCAATGTAGGGCTGCAGTCGCACCAACACCTCGTCACGGCTTTCGACCGCCCTCGGCGCCCCGTAGAACATCTCATCCACCGCACTCAGCACCCAGGGCGTGTGATAGGCCGCGCGCCCCAGCATCACGCCATCCACATGCTGAAGTTGTCCCTCCGCCTCGGCCAGCGACGTCAATCCGCCATTGATGACCACGACAAGATCCGGATGCGCCGCTTTCAGCCTCCACACCCGCTCATAATCGAGCGGTGGAATTTCCCGGTTCTCTTTCGGCGACAACCCTTGCAGCCAGGCTTTGCGCGCATGCACGATGAACACTTGGCAGCCCACGTCGGCAACCGTGGTGATGAACCGCTCGAAATCCGCCTCGCTGTCCTGATCGTCGATCCCGATCCGGCACTTCACCGTCACCGGAACCCCGCCCGCTGCGTCGATCATCGCCCGGACGCAATCGGCGACGAGCCCCGGCTCGGCCATCAGGCAGGCGCCGAAATTCCCGCCCTGCACACGATCGGATGGGCAACCGACATTCAGGTTGATCTCGTCATAGCCCCAGGCCGCGCCAATGGCCGTCGCCTCGCCCAGCATCACCGGATCCGAACCGCCAAGTTGTAGCGTCAGAGGCTGTTCCACCGCCGAAAACCCGATCAGATCCTCGCGCCGCCCATGCACGACAGCCTGCGCCGTCACCATCTCCGTATAGAGCCGCGCGCACCGCGTCATCTGCCGGTGAAAGAACCGGCAATGCCGATCCGTCCAATCCATCATGGGGGAAACACAGAATTTATGCATTTGATTTTGCATGATATTTTTCATGAAACCTGACACCAAACAAAGAACATGTGCAATGGACACTCGTCATGGCGTCCTTCAGCAAGTTGCCCTCAGGCAAGTGGCGAGCGATGGTTCGGCAGCAAGGCCATAGCATATCGAACACGTTTCGCCTCAAAGTCGAGGCCCAGACCTGGGCTGCCGAGCAGGAAAGCC
>JBKDZY010000861.1:0-6034 GCA_047971765.1 Hyphomicrobiaceae bacterium
CGGCGCCGAAGCACAGGACCATATCGCCGGACCGCGCCATGGTGCGGATGGCCGGAGCAATATCCTCGGGTGTATCGACCGAGACCACGGGCTTGTCGCTCCGCTTTGCAATGGCGGCCGCCAACGACGCATTGTCGACGCCCTCGATCGGAGCTTCACCGGCAGAGTAGAGAGGCGCGACGACGACGGCGTCGGCGTCACCCAGGCACGCGGCAAAATCGTCGAAGAGATCCTGCACCCGGCTGTAGCGATGGGGCTCGACCACGGCAATGACGCGTCCCGATGCGCCCGCGCGCGCCGCCTTCAGCACCGCGGATATCTCCACCGGGTGGTGTCCATAGTCGTCGTAGATGTTGACGCCATTCCACGCGCCGGTCTTCTGGAAGCGCCGCTTGACGCCCGAGAAGCGGGCCATCGAAGCACGGATGGCATCGTCAGAGAGGCCGGTTTCGGCACAGACGGCTATGGCCGCCAGGGCATTCAGGGCGTTGTGCTCGCCCGGAACCGGCACCGACCAGCCGGAAATGCGGCGTGCGCCGCCGGCAACGCGCGCGCCGAGTTCGGCATCGAGAACGGTATTGGTGCCCTCGACGCGCACGGACGCCAAACGAATGTCGGCATCGGGCGACGTGCCATAGGTGATCAACCGTCGTCCGTCGCGGCGCAATTCAAGCCGCTCGATCATGGCGCGGGCAACGGGGTGATCAATACAGGCGACGGTCAGGCCATAGAACGGGATGTTGCGGAAGAAGGTCTCGTACTGGGCGTGCATGGCTTCGACCGAGCCGAAGAAGTCGAGATGCTCGGGGTCGATGTTGGTGATCACGCCGATCTGGGTCGGAATCTTGATGAAGGTTCCGTCCGACTCGTCGGCTTCGACCACCATCCAGGGACCAGCACCAAGCCGTGCGTTCGATCCCCATTCATTGATGATGCCGCCGGTGATGACGGTCGGCTCGCCGCCGGTGTCCTTGAGCACATGCGCGATGAGGGACGTCGTTGTCGTCTTGCCGTGCGTTCCGGTGACGGAGATGGTGGCGTAGAGGCGCATCAGCTCGGCCAGCATCTCGGCACGCCGGATGATGGGGATGCCCTGTGCGCGTGCCGCCTCCAGTTCCGGATTGCCGCCCTTCACCGCCGTCGAGATGACCACAAACCGTGCGCCCTCGATGTTCTTCGGGTCGTGACCGACAAAAACCTTGATATCCTTGGTGCGCAGACGCTTGACGTTGGCGCTATCCTTCTGGTCGCTGCCCTGGACCGTGTAGCCCTTGGCGCGCAAAATCTCGGCAATCGCGCTCATGCCAATGCCGCCAATTCCCAGAATGTGGATCGGGCCAAGATCACCTGGCATCTGCATTTTTGTTATCCTTGTTCAAGGTTCGTTCGTCCGATCGCGACCGTGCGACACCAAACCATCACTCTGATTGCTGCATCAGCCCTGCTGATCTAGCGGCCGCACGCAGTCCCCCGGCAATCCCCACCACCATGTCTGCCAGACGCGAGACCGCGTCGGGGCGTCCTTCCCGTTTTGCAGCAGCGGCCATGGCCGCGAGCTCATCGGGGGTGCCCATCAATCGCGAGATCAGTCCGGCCAGCTTCTGGGGTGTAATATCCGACTGCACGAGACAGATTGCCCCCCCTGCGTCCTGCAGACGTGTTGCATTCGCAAGCTGGTCGTTGTCAAGGGCATGGGGCAAGGGCACCAGCAATGACGGCCGACCAAGGGCCGCGAGTTCGGCCACGGACGAAGCGCCCGCCCGGCCGATGACGAGGTTCGAGGCTGCCATCAGCTCCGGCAGATTGGTGAAGAACGGCTCGACGACGGCGTCGATGCCGCACGCGGGCGCCGCATAGTGCGCCTTGACGCTCGCCACATCCTCCGGCCGCGCCTGCTGGATGACGCTCAACCTCTGGCGCTGCCCATCGGACAAGAGGGCCAGCGTCGGCGGCAAGGTCTCTGAGAAAAAGCGCGCGCCCTGGCTGCCGCCAAAGATGAGCAGCCGAAACCGACTGTCGGCCTCGCCGCTCGCCCGGTAGGGCGCCCCGGACCACTGGATCACCGCATCGCGAACGGGGTTGCCGGTGAAATGGGCCTTGGCGGCGGCAGCCCCCTCCAACAGCCGGACGCTCTCGAACGAGGTCGCAATGGCCGTGACACGCCTGGCCAGCATGCGGTTGGCGCGCCCCATGACCGCGTTCTGTTCGTGGAGGGCCGTGGGGATTCCCAACAGATTGGCGGCGACGATCGGAGGAAAACTTGGATAGCCGCCAAACCCGACAACGGCGCCTGGACGGACCTTCGAGAGGATGCCGCGCGCCGCCTTGACGCCAAGGGCAAGCTTCACTACGGCCTTGGCGGCCGATAGCGGGTTGGCGCCTGAAACGGTGGCCGCGGGGACACGGTAGATCTGCCGTGCAGGAAAACCGGTGCCATACCTGTCTCCGCGCATATCCGTCATCAGGTCCACGGCGATGCCGCGGCGCGCCAGTTCCTCTGCCAACGATTGCGCGGGAAACAGATGACCGCCGGTGCCGCCAGCGGCAAGCATGATACTGGCCGGGCCGCCGCCTGACGCCGGTCGTGCTGTGTTTCTGGTAACGTCGTTCACGGTTCGCACCATCCCCCTTCACCGGGCCGCGATCTGATCCATGCTGGCGCCGAGTTGTGGCTTTTTGACGTGAGCCAGACGCGGACGCCGCCTCGATAGCGCCAACAGCAGGCCGGCTGCAAATGACATGGAAAGGCTCGATGAACCGCCTGCTGAAATGAACGGCAACGTCATGCCCTTGGCCGGCAGGATGCCGACATTGACCCCCATGTTGATGGCGGCCTGCAGCACGATGAGCAGCGCAAGGCCAATGACCGCGAGGCGCGGAAACGGCTCAGGCTCGTTCCAGGCGAAGCGCAAAGCCCTGACCGCCACCAGCATGAACAGGACAAGCACGCCAAGGCACGCGAGCGAACCATACTCCTCGCCAATCACCGCGAAAATGAAGTCCGTGTGCGCATCCGGAAGGCTCGACTTGATGGTTCCCTCGCCGGGGCCGCGCCCGAAAAGGCCACCCTCGGCAAAGGACTGCACGGCGCGGTCGGTCTGGTAGGTATCGCCGGAGGCCGGATCGAAGAAGCGTGCGACGCGGCTGCGGACGTGCGGAAAGGCGAGCCAGGCGCCGCCGAAGGCCAGCAGGCCGGCCGGCATGAACAGGGCGGCATAGCGCAATGGCTGGCCCGACAGCACGAACAGGGCGCACCAGACGGCCGCGACGAGGATGGTCTGCCCGACATCGGGCTGCACGACCAGCAGGCCCGCGAACAGGCCGCCCAGCCCGATGGCGAGCGGGATGCTCGGAACATCGTCCCGTCTGGTCCGCTCCGCGAACAACCAGGCCAGGATGACCACCAGTGCCGGCTTGCCGAACTCTGACGGCTGGATCGAATGGCCGAACAGCGCCACCCAGCGACGGGCCCCCTTGATCTCGACACCGGCTACAACGGCCCAGGCCATCAGCGCCATCGAGGCCAGCAGGACCACGAGCGCCAGACGCCGGGTGGCGCTCGGCGACATGGTGGAGACAGCCAGGATGATCACCAGGCCGATGGCGGCAAACAGAAACTGGCGCTGAGCGAAATAGAACGGCGGCAGGCCCTTCTTGAGGGCCACGGCGGGACTGGCTGCGAGCGACAGGGCCAAGCCGATCGCCATGAGGGCCAACAGCGTTGCGAGGAGCGTCCTGTCGATGGTGAACCACCATTCCGCCAGGAGGCTCCTGTCAGCCCGCGTCAGCTTCATGCCGGCGCTCCCGGGATCACGATGCCCGGCATGGATTGGACCAGCGCGCGAAAGGTATCGCCGCGATGCTCGAACGAGCGGAACTGATCATAACTGGCGCAGGCCGGCGACAGCAGTATCACGGGTTCGGGGCCCGCACATTGGCCCGCGTCGCGGGCCGCCGCCGCCAGAGCTGCATCCAGTGTCCCACACCGCTCGCAGGGGACCCTTCCCTCCAGCGTGGTGGCGAAATCTTCAGTGGCAGCGCCGATCAGGTAGGCCTTGGCGATGCGCGAAAACAATGGTGCCAGCGGGCGGATTCCACCTTCCTTCGGCTTGCCGCCCAGTATCCAGAAGATGTCCTGTTGCCACGTCGCCAGCGCCTTCTCGGTAGAATCGGCGTTGGTGGCCTTGGAGTCGTTGATAAACAATGTCTTTCCGATTTTCCCCACCTGCTCCATGCGATGCGGAAGTCCGGGATAGGAGGCGATGGCCGCCTGCCAGTCGATGTCTGTTGCCACCCCTTTCAGGTTGAACAGCTCGCGCACGGCGGCGATGGCTGCCAGCGCGTTCTGGGCGTTGTGCTCACCCCTCAAGGTGGCGACACCCGCGGTGGTGGCAAGCCGATAGGCAAGGCCCCTCGGATCGGAACAGATGAGCCAGCCGTCGTGCAGGCCGTAACCGGGGCGGATGCCGCGCTTGAAACAGAACGGCGCGGCGGGCCCGAGCTCGATCCGGCGTTTGAGAATGGCGGTGGAGCGTTCGTCATCCACACCGATGGCGGCCACCTCGGCGCCGATGACCAGGCGCTCCTTGATCGCCGCATAGTTCCGCATCGCCAGGTCGGCGTCATCGGCAGGTCCGTGACGGTCGAGATGATCGGCGGAAAGATTGAGCAGCACGCCAACAGTGGGATCCAGCGTCGGCGTGAGGTCGATCTGGAAGGACGACATCTCGACGACGTGGACGCGCATCGGCGATCCGGGCCGGGCACCAGCACCTTCCCCGCCGATACCTACGGGAGGCTCCAGAGACAGCACTGGCACGCCGATGTTGCCGCCCATCTGGGCATCAATGCCGGCGGTCTTCAGGATATGCGTGATGAGCGCCGTGGTGGTGGATTTGCCGTTGGTACCGGTGACGGCGACGAACGGGCTGCCGGGAGCCTGCGCACGACGTTCACGGCAGAAGATCTCGACATCGCCGATCACCTCGACGCCAGCTGCTTTGGCGGCCTTGACCGTCCAATGCGGTTCCGGATGGGTGAGCGGCACGCCCGGCGACAGCACCAGGGCGGCAAAGCCCGACCAGTCCTCGGAACGCAGGTCCACCAAGGGCACACCCGCATCTGCGGCTGCCTGCCGGCCTTTTTCGCCATCATCCCAGGCGGCGACCTCGGCGCCACCGGCCTGCAGCGCCGCGATGGTGGCGCGGCCGGAGCTGCCCAGCCCGAAGACGGCGACCCGTTTGCCGGAGAATGTGGAGGCGCGAATCATCGGGGCATTCTACCGCAAGTACATGTCCATCGCGCGTTCCACTTCATCGCAGGCGCGCCAGATCCCCCAATCAGCGCCGCGTGCGACTACCTGAGCTTGAGGGTTGCGAGGCCGACAAGTGCCAGCACGACAGAGATGATCCAGAAGCGGACGACCACGGTGGGCTCCTTCCATCCCTTCTGCTCGAAATGGTGATGGAGGGGCGCCATCCTGAACACGCGCTTGCCGGTAAGCTTGAACGACGCGACCTGAATGACAACCGACAGCGTTTCCAGCACGAACAGTCCGCCGACAATGGCGAGCACGATCTCATGCTTGGTGGCCACCGCGATGGAGCCCAGCGCACCGCCGAGCGCAAGCGAGCCGGTGTCTCCCATGAAGATCATGGCAGGCGGCGCGTTGAACCAGAGGAAGCCAAGCCCGGCGCCGATCAGGGCGCCGCAGATCACCGAGAGTTCCCCCGCGCCCGTCACGTAATGGATCTGCAGGTACTTGGAGATGACGGCGTGGCCGCACATGTAGGCGATCAGCCCGAACGGTCCAGCCGCGATCATGACCGGCACGATGGCGAGACCGTCGAGTCCATCGGTCAGGTTGACGGCATTGCCCGCACCCGCAATGACGAGGATGCCCAGCAATATGAACATGTAGCCGAGCGGGATGATGAGGGTCTTGAAGAAGGGCACGGTCAGTGCATCGGCGAAGCCCGGCTTGCCGAGCCGCATGAACGCCCATGCGGCGAGGCCCGCGACCAGGAATTCGAGC
>JBKDZY010000862.1:0-6501 GCA_047971765.1 Hyphomicrobiaceae bacterium
AGAAGATGGCGGCGGGGGTCGTGCTCGATGGCGACAAGCCTGCGATCTGCATCACGGAACCGGGTGCGGGCAGTGCGGCAACCGAAATGGTGACGCGCGCCGACAAGAAAGGGAACGGCTACGTCCTCAACGGCAAGAAGCACTGGATCACCGGGGCAGGCGCATCGCGGCTGCATCTCATCTTCGCGCGCGTCTTCGATGAATCGGGCGAGGAGCTCGGTATCGGCGGATTTCTTGGCGAACGCGATGTGACGGAGGGGCTCAGGATCGGCAATCGCGAGCCGACCATGGGGCTCAGGGGGATTCCCGAGGCTGAGGTCATCATGGAGGACATGGTGGTCGGCGCGGACGCGCTGGTGATGCCCCCGCGCGGCCTGAAGAAGGGCTTCGCGGACCTGATGGATGCCTACAACTCGCAGCGTGTGGGAGCCGGGACGATGGCGCTCGGAATTGCCCAAGGGGCCTACCAGCATGCGCTGGCCTATGTGCAGGAACGGGAGCAGTTCGGTCGTCCGCTCTACGAGTTCCAGGGGCTGCAGTGGATGCTTGCCGACATGGCGATCCAGATCGACTGCGCAAAACTCATGCTCTACCGGGCCGCGGCCAATGCCGGTGACGGTTTTCCGGATGCCGCCGAGGCCGCCAAGGCGAAGGTGGTGGCGGCGGACATGGCCATCAAGGTCACCAACGATGCGCTGCAGCTCTTCGGCGCGGCCGGTTATTCGCGCCGCAATCCCATGGAGCGGTTCGTGCGGGACGGGCGCATGTTCTCGATCGGGGGTGGCACGGCCCAGATCCTGCGCACCGTCGTTGCGACGCGCATCCTGGACAAGAAGCTGCCGCAGACGCGCGATGGATATGTGAAGCTTGCAGCGCGCGAAGCGGCCAAAACGGGTGCTGCAGAATGACCGGGACCCAATCCGGCAATGCGCCTGTTTCGGCGGCGGGCGGTCGCGAGCCCTTGCAGACGGCCGGGGACCGCGCGCCACAGGAGGGGACACAGCGCACCATCGCGGTTTCGATCTGGCGCGGCGGGCAGGAAGGCCGGTACGAGGTTTTCCAGGTGCCGTTGCGGGAGAGCCAGACGGTGCTGGATGTCGTCACCCACGTGCAGCGGCATCTGGACCCCACGCTCTCCTACCGGTTCGCGTGCCGGGTGGGCGTATGTGGATCCTGCGCAATGACGGTCAACGGACGGCCGCGTTGGACGTGCCGCACCCATGTGTCCAAGGTGGTCGAGAATGGCAAGCTGGAGATCGGCCCGCTGGCCAACCTGCCGGTGATCAAGGATCTCGCCACCAACATGGTGCCGTTCTTCGAGAAGTGGCAGGACGCCAAGGGGGTGTTCAAGCCGACGGAAACGCGGAACGATCCGGTCAGCTCCATCTCGCCGCAATCGAAAGAGCGGCAGATCAACGACGCGGCCATCGAGTGCATCAATTGCGGGGTGTGCTTTTCCGCGTGCGATACCGTGCGCTGGAACGACGACTACATGGGTCCGGCGGCGCTCAACCGCGCCTGGACGCTGGTGAACGACATGCGGGATGGCGGGCAGGGCGACCGTCTGTTCGCCGTCGCCCAGGGTGGCGGATGTCACGCCTGCCACACGCACCAATCGTGCGAGCAGCACTGCCCGGTTGGCCTCAATCCGACGGCTTCGATTGCCGGGCTGAAGCGGCGGACCATGCATGCCTATATCCGTGGAGAGTTGCCGTGAACGTCCGCCTCTATTTGCTGCAACGCCTGACTGCGTTGATCATGGTGCCGCTGATCATTGGGCATCTGGTGGTCATCTTCTATGCCACGCGGCACGGGCTGACGGCCGGCGAGGTGCTGGCGCGGACCCGGGGAAGCGTGGGCTGGGGCCTGTTCTACGGGGTGTTCGTGGTGGCGGCTTCGGTTCATGGCGCCATCGGTGTGGGATCGGTCGTGCGGGAATGGGCGGGGATGCGCGGGCGCAACCTCGACCTGTTGATGTGGGCCTTCGGTCTTGCTCTCGCCGCGCTGGGTTTGCGTGCGGTGTGGGCCGTGGTGATCGGGTGAGCGAGATGATGCGTCCTCATAATGCTGCCTACCGTCGCGATGCGCTCTGGCGGATCGCGATGATCCACCGGCTCTCTGGCGTGGCGCTGGCGTGCTTCCTGCCGTTGCATTTTCTGGCATTGGGGTTGTCCCTCAACGGGGAGGGTAGTTTCGACCAGTTCCTGAGATGGACGGACCAGCCGATCGTCAAGGTGGCGGAGACGGTGCTGGTAGGCCTCCTGGCGGTGCATGTGCTGGGTGGCGTGCGCCTGCTGCTGATCGAGAACATGCCGTGGCGTCCCGGCCAGAAGCAGATGGCGCTCGGTGCGCTGGCCGTCGCCGTAGTGGTGGCGGCGGTGTTCCTGCTGGGCGTGGTGTAGCGCGCGAAGCCAAGTTGTCGGAGCGGCAGGTTGGCGATAGTGTGATCCGTGCCCGTTTCGGGCAAAGTCATCTCCAGCAAGGGGTTGTCATGACCGTCAAGTATCATCTGATCAGTTCGTTCACCTGACCGTGGGTGCAGCGCGCCGTGATTGCCATGCGCGCAAAAAAAGTCGAATTCGACGTGACCTATGTGAACCTCCGCGACAAGCCGGACTGGTTTCTCGACCTGTCGCCGCACGGCAAGGTGCCGGTGCTGAAGGTGGGCGACGAGGTTCTTTTCGAATCGAACGCCATCGCCGAATACCTGGACGAGGTTGTCGCGCCCCGGCTCCACCCGGAAGATCCCATCAAGCGGGCACGGAACCGCGCCTGGACCGATTTCCTCCCGACGTTTTCAGCCGCAATGGGGGGCGTGACCTATGCCAAGGATCGCGCAGCCTTGAAGCAGGGTGTGGAGGGGATGGCTGGCCCCCTGTCGCGGCTCGAAACGGCCCTGGCCACGGAACGCAAGGGGGCGGGCCCCTATTTCAATGGTGACAAGCTCAGTCTCGTGGACTGTGCCTATGCGCCGTTCCTGCAACGCTTCACCATTTGCGATCAGGTGCTGAAAACCGGCCTGCTCGAAGCCTATCCGTTGGTGAAGGCATGGGCCGATACCCTGCTGAAGGACCCGCGCGTGACGTCTGCTGTTCCGGAGAATTTTCCGGAGGAATACCGCGCCAATCTCAAGCGGCGGGGGACACTGGCGTCCGAACTGTTCGAGGCCGGGGTGGCCTGACGCCCATCCAGGAGATGACAGGACAATCGTGCCGGGGCGCTGCTCTCGATCGGAGCCAGCGCCCCTGTTGTTTCCGCCCTTGCCGGGTGTTCAGCCGGCCGGTGCATCCTCGATGGCCATGAGCTGATAGATGCCGGTGGTTGGCGGGGTCGTGTTGCCCTGCAACAGGTCTGGAAGCCTTTCCCTGGCGTCGCGTGCACTTTTTTCGCAGGTGGTTTCGATGAGGATCGCGGCCGTGATGTTGAGGTCGGCTTCGCGGCGCTGGCTAGCCTCCCTGGTCGGAGCATTCTGCTCGGAGGCGGCGTGCCACAAATCGACAGCGACAACGCGCGGGTCGGCAAGCTGCTCGCGGATATGGGCCGCCTGCCCGCGCGAAATGTTCACTGGCCCATCGAAGCGGGCGACGGCGGCAAAGCCACCGACGGCATGACCGGCACGCGCGGTGCGATGGCAGACGGTACGGAACATCGAGCCCCAGTTCTGCATCGCGTGTGTGGTCCAGGCAGTCGGGTCATCGAGGCGCTCGAGATAGGCTTCGGAAAAGAGCACGCCGGGTGTGGTGAGTTCATAGAAGGTGAAATAGGTGCGGTCTGCCTCGATCGCGCGGTAGCGGCGGCCGCGCAGGAACCCCGGCACGCCAAGGCGCTCCGGAAAATGCTCGGTCATGTACCAACGCTCATATTGATCGAGATCGTCCGCGGGGTAGTCGTTCCAGATCGACAGGATGCCGTGTCCGGTATCGGGGAAGGGTCGTGACATGGCCTACTCGCGATCGGTTGGCAGGGCCGTTGGCATGGTTGCTGTCGGGGTTGTGATTGCCACCGGAGTCTAGGCCGTTTCGGCGAACCTGCTGGTTCCCCGGATGATTTCGCGCATGATTCCCGGTTCGGTCATGGCGTGGCCTGCGTCAGGCACGACGATCAGCTCGGCGTCCGGCCAACCGGCCTTCAGGTCGAAGGCGGAGCGGATCGGCGTCACGACGTCATAGCGCCCGTGAATGATCAGTCCCGGTATGCCTGTGAGACGGCCAATGTTGTCCAGGATCCAGTTGTCGTGATCCAGGAAGCCGCCGTTGACGAAATAGTGGCACTCGATGCGCGAGAAGGCGAGGGCGTAGGCGTCCTCGCTGAAATGGCGAATGCGGTCGGCATCCTGCAGGAGCGCAAGCGTCGATCCCTCCCATGCGCTCCAGGAGCGGGCGGCCTGCAATTGGGTCCTGGGGTCGGTGCTGGTCAGGCGTTTGTAGTAGGCCCTGATCATGTCGCTGCGTTCGTCGGGTGGTATGAGTGCCTCGAAATCGGCGTAGGCGTCCGGGAACAACCAGTTGGCGCCTTGCTGGTAGAACCATTGCAGTTCGGCCCTGCGGAGCAGAAAGATGCCCCGCAGCAGCATGGATGACACCCGCTCCGGGTGGGAGATCGCGTAGGCAATCGCCAGTGTCGATCCCCAGGACCCGCCAACCAGTTGCCAGCGCGTTATGCCAAGATGGCGTCGGAGACATTCCATGTCGTCGATGAGGTGCCAGGTCGTATTGGCAACCAGGGAGGCGTTGGGCATCGAGTGACCGCACCCGCGCTGGTCCGCCAGAATGATGCGGTAGCGGGATGGATCATGCAGGCGGCGCATGGTCGGATTGGAGCCGCCGCCCGGGCCGCCATGGATGACCAGAACGGGGATGCCGTTGCGGTTGCCGCTTTCCTCGAAGTAGATCTCGTGGCCGTTGTCGACAGCCAGGTGCCCGCGCCGGTAGGGGGTGACCGGGGGATAGAATGTCACGCGGTGATTGATCGACATGTCCACTTTCGTCACTCCCGCGTTGGCCAACCGGTTCCGTTTCCTGCCTGGGCTGGCGACACCCTACAAATCTGCTGATCCGCGCTGGCGCGCGCGCCTCACCTCCCGGTCGTAGATCGTCTCGCCGCCCGGAATCCGCAGGTCTCGCACAAGCTCCAGAATGTGGCGCTCTGGTACTGGCGTCAATTGGCTGACGACGATGGCGGCTATCACGGATACGGGAACGGCCACAACCGGCGCCAGTGCGAGTGGAATGGAATGGTTGAGTACGTCCTGGGAGCCGATCACGGCCAGCGCTACTCCGAAGCCGGTGATCATGGCGGCCAGTGCGCCCTGGGCGGTCAACCGTTTCCACCAGATGGACAGGCACAGGACCGTGAACATCGTCGAGCCGGAAAAGGCGAGGCTGTTCAGGAAGAGGCGGAACGGATCGCCGGGCAGAAGGGTTGCCGCCGTTGCTGCCAATGTGGCGACCACTGCGATGGCCAGCCGGCAGGCCAGCAGGCGGCGGGTGTCGGAAAACTGCCAGCTCCTGGGGGCATTGATGACATCCTCGGCCAGGATGAGGCCAAGCTGCGTGAGGCTGGATGCGGCGGCCGCCAGCGATGCCGCGAGGATGCCGGCGCCCATCAGGCTGATGACGACATGGGGGAGGCCAAACAGGATCGGCAGCGCCATCAGCACGCCTTCCCGATGGATCTTGATCGAGCCGGGTTTCAACTGTGCCGAATCTGCGGAAATGGATGCGATATTATGCTCGACAAGGGCAGAGATGCCGGGGGCCGCGCCACCGCCGGACTGGCTCAGCATATCCTCCGAAATGGCGTGGCGTTCGAAGACGGCAATGGCCGAGAAGGTCATGAGCAGGACGCCGACCAGGATGACTGCCCAGCCGATGGATTTGCGGGTATCGTAGACCGTGGGCAAGGTGACGGAACGCGAAAGGAGCGTCGGCGAGCTGGCTATTCCCATGATGATGGACAGCACGCCCATCACGAACGCAACCGGGCCGATGGTGGAGAATGTCGATGCGTATCGTCCCGCAATCGCCTGGAGGCCGGGGCCGGGAATATCGAAGGCCATGAGGGGCGCAGCTGACGAGGCCATGCCGAGCGTGACCTCGTTTCGGGTCAGGGCACGCAGGATCGGTCCATGGCTGAGTTGTCCGAAGGGCAGATTGGTTTCCATGATGGCGACAATGGCGGTCGGCAACAGAATGGCGACCAGCATGGCCATGGCCTGGGCGGCACTGCTCCAGGAGAATGACCGCACGCCGCCCGGCGCGACGGTTGCAACCAGGGTCAGGACGATGATGGTTGCGGCGATCGCCGGTGACATCGGCACCAGCCAGGCGAATGACAGCGCGGCAACTTTGATTTCCGCAATCAGTGCGATGATCAGCGGGATGACCGCCAGGGATGCTGCCGTCAGGCGTACCGGGCCGCTTTCGAACCTCTTGCCGAGATAACCCGGGATCGTCGGCATTCCGAAGTTGCGGATGAATGGGGCGACGAGCATCAGCATGG
>JBKDZY010000863.1:0-5451 GCA_047971765.1 Hyphomicrobiaceae bacterium
CGCAAGCGCGTGGAGCCGCTTGCAGCGGAACTTGGAGCCCCCCTCGGCCTCCCCTGCGACGTGACCGACAGCGCCTCCATGGACGCCGTGTTCGCGACGCTGAAGGAAAAGTGGGGCAAGCTCGATTTTCTGGTGCACGCCATTGCATTTGCCGACAAGAACGAGCTCGACGGTCGTTATGTCGACACCAGTGAGCGCAATTTCACGCAGTCTCTGCTCATTTCCTGCTACTCGTTCACGGCCCTGGCCCAGCGGGCCGAAAAGCTCATGACGGATGGCGGATCGATGCTGACGCTGACCTACTATGGCGCCGAGAAGGTGATGCCGCATTACAACGTCATGGGTGTTGCAAAAGCGGCACTGGAAGCCAGCGTGCGCTATCTCGCGGCTGACCTCGGCAAGCAGAACATCCGCGTCAACGCCATTTCAGCAGGCCCAATCAAGACGTTGGCCGCATCCGGCATTTCCGACTTCCGCTACATCCTGCGCTGGAACGAATACAATTCGGCCCTGCGCCGCACGGTCACCATCGAGGAGGTTGGCGGGTCCGCACTCTACCTGCTGTCGGATCTCGGCCGTGCCGTCACCGGCGAAATCCATCATGTCGACGCCGGCTACCATGTCCAGGGCATGAAGAACGAGGAAGCCCCCGACATCACCGTCGCCAAGAGCGAATGACCCACGGATGATGTCACCCGGTCAAGCTCCGTCGATACCGGAGGAGGAGCTGGAGGAAAGCTTCCTCAGGGCCTCGGGTCCAGGTGGACAGAACGTCAACAAGGTCTCGACCGCCGTGGAATTGCGCTTCGATGTCCGCGCATCCACGGTCCTGTCGCCGCCCGTCAAGACCCGCCTGATGCGCCTGGCAGGCAGCCGCCTGACCAAGGACGGCATCATCGTCATCCGGGCCGACCGCTTCCGGACCCAGGAACTCAACCGCAACGATGCCCGTGAGCGATTGAATGACCTGGTGACGGCCGCCTGGCACACGCCAAAACCACGCATCAAGACCAAACCGACCAGGGCCTCGAAGCAGCGCCGCCTCGATGCCAAATCACGCCGGGGCAACGTCAAGCGCAACCGCGGCCGCCCGTCCATGGACTGAGCCTTGTAGCGTTTCAGATCCAGGCGGAAACGCTCAGGCCGCAACTTTGGCAGGTCAGGGCGCCAGCGCCGCGGCAGCCGCCACCGCGGGCGGCCCGTCACCCGGAAAAAGCGCCGCAAGCCCCTCCCGCGAAACCGCGCCGCGCGTCATGGCGTCTGACCGATGGATGCCGGCAGTGATGAAAAGCGCGTCCACACCAGCACCAGCCGCCGCGGCGAGATCGGTCCGGATCGAATCCCCGATGGCCAGAACCTGCGACGCCGCAATCGGTGTGCCCCTGATGCGCGCCGCAGCCTCCAGCGCCCTTTGATAGGCGAGCGGGAACGGTTTGCCCGCCCAGATCACGGCCCCGCCCATCTCCTCGTAGAAGGTCGCAAGCGAGCCCGCGCACGGTAGAAGGTCCGCCCCCACATGCACCACCAGATCCGGGTTGGCGCAAACGAACACCAGGTTCCGGGCAAGCGCCTGCTCCAGCACGGTACGATAGCTCTCCGGCGTCTCGGTCCGGTCATCGACCAGGCCTGTGCACGTGATGCCCTCGGCCTCGTGGATCGGCACCGACGGGCCGTCGAGCGCCTCGAAAAAGGCACGGTCCCGCTTTGCCGGCCCGATGTGGTGGACCTTTTTCCAACCTTGCTCACGGACATAGTCCAGCGCCAGGTCCCCCGAAGAGACGATCGCATCCCACGCATCGCGCCGAACGCCCTTCTGGTCCAGAACCCGCGCAACATTGCCGGACGGCGTCGGCGCATTCGAGACCAGCACCACCGTGCCTCCGGCCTGTCGGAAGTTGGCCAACGCCTCACCTGCCGGTTCGTGCGCCCTTTGGCCATCATGGACAACCCCCCAGACATCGCACAGCAACACCTGGTATTGCGCCAGCAATGGGCCGCAACTCTCTATGATTTCGGGATAACTCATGGCTGTCGCGACCTCGTCTGCATGTTTCGGGCACCACAGGAGCCGCAAGACATCACGCCTGCGGCCTTGCCCATCCCGTCTCATAACGGCAAAATCGGCGCATCGAAACCAGGGAAGGCAGGCCACGTGCAGCCATTCGAATACAGCCGACCAACCACCATTGCCGAGGCACTTGCCTTGTTGACCGCCACCGATGCGTGGCCGTTGGCCGGCGGAACCGACCTGATCACCGATCTGCGTGAAGGCCGGTGCAAGGCCCGGCACGTCGTCGATCTGAAGCATATTCCCGAGTTGGTCTCGATCACCCGCGAACAGGCCGGAGGCTGGCACATCGGTGCAGCCGCACCGCTCAGCTCGCTCGCCCGACACGCTGAAATCGCCAACGAACATCCCGGCCTCGCCGAGGCCGCTGGCCTTGTCGGCAGCCTGCAGGTCCAGAACCGGGCCTCGCTTGGCGGCAACCTGTGCACCGCCACCCCATCCGGCGACACCCTCCCCATCCTCTTTTCGCTCGGGGCCCAGGTCGAGATTGCAGGCGCCGATGGCCGCCGCCGCGTGCCCATATCGACCATACCAACCGGTCCCCGGCGGACATCGCTTGCCCCGAGCGAACTGGTGACAGGCTTCATTCTGCCGCAGAAACCGCAACGGTCGGCCGCCCGCTACCAGCGCTTTACCCCCCGGCGCGAGATGGACATTGCCATCGCTGGCGCCGCCTCCATGCTGGCACTGTCACCGGATGGAACCATAACCGACGCCCGCATCACGTTGGCCTCCGTGGCGCCGGTGCCACTGGAAGCGCGCCGCGCGGCAGCCGAACTCATCGGCGCCAGGCCATCGCCGGAACTTCTGGTCGCCGCCGCCGCCACGGCAGCCGGCGAAACGGCACCCATTTCCGACACGCGCGCCTCCGCCGACTACCGCCGCCACCTTTCCGGTGTCCTCACACGCCGCACCCTGGAAGCCTGCCTCGCCGACATCAATCGGCAAGGTCACGCCGCACGAGCATGAACATGAGCACAACCAATGGCCGGATCGCCATCCATTGCACTCTCAATGGCGAACCGTGCGACGTCTTCGCCGATCCGCGCGACACGCTGCTTGACGTGCTCCGCAATGGAGCCGGACTCACTGGCACCAAGGAAGGGTGCCGCACCGGCAATTGCGGCGCCTGTACCGTGCTGATGGGCGATGAACCCGTCTGCGCCTGCCTGGTGCTGGCGGCGGAAGCCGATGGCGGCACCATCACGACCATCGAGGGCATCGCCACTGGCAGCACCCTGCATGTGGTCCAGCAGGCGATCATCGACCACGGCGGAACCCAGTGCGGGTTCTGCACGCCGGGCATCGTCATGTCCGCGGTCGCCCTCCTCAAGCGCACGCCCGACCCCGACGACCACCAGATCCGCCACGCCATTGCAGGCAACATCTGCCGCTGCACCGGCTACGACAAGATCGTGAAGGCCATCGCGGATGCAGCCGTCACCCTTCGCACCGGAGGCTCGGCATGAACGACAACCAGAAACCCACCCATCGCATTGTCGGCAAGCGGGTTGCCCGCGTCGACGCTGGCGAGCGCGTGATCGGCCGCGCCGTCTATCCCGCCGACGTTTCGCGCCCCGCCATGCTGGAAGGCCTCGTGCTGCGCAGTCCTCACGCCCACGCCCGCATTATGTCCATCGACACCACCAAGGCCCGCGCGGTTCCGGGCGTGAAGGCAATCATAACAGCCGCCGATTTCCCGACGATCCCGCCCGGCACGATCATTCCTTTCGGCGAGACCGGATCGGACTTGTCGGTTTCGGCCATCATCTCCATGGCCCGCGAAAAGGCGCTCTGGATCGGCCAGCCCGTCGCAGCCATCGCCGCCACGGATCGTCATGCCGCCGAAACCGCCCGGGACCTGATCGAGGTCACCTATGAGGTCCTGCCCCACGTCATCGCCCTCGACGAAGCGTTGTCGCCCACCGCCCCTGCGCTGATGCCGGAGCACCGCCCGAAAGGGTTCGATCCAGGCGTCACGCCACCGGCCAACGTCGGCAGTCGCACGGTCGTTGCCCGAGGCGACACGACCCAGGCCCTGGGCGCGGCAGCAGCAGCCGCCGAAGTTGAAGTCAGCGTCGACACACCCCATCAAGGCTATATCGAACCGCAGGCCTGCGTGGCCGAGGCCGATCCCCAGGGCTCCGTCACCATATGGGCCTCGACCCAGGGCGCCCACCAGACCGAGATCCAGACCGCAGGCATTCTTGGCATTCCGCAGTCGCGGATCAAGGTCGTGCCGCTCGAGTGCGGGGGCGGATTCGGCGGCAAGATCACGGTGCATCTGGAGTCCCTCGCCGCGCGGCTCGCGCAACTGGCAGGGCGGCCCGTGCGCATGGTCATGTCCCGCGCCGAAATGCTGGGCGGCGGAACGGGTCCACCAGCTGCAGCCAGGATTCGCGTCAAGGTCGGCGCCGAGGCAGACGGACGCCTCACCGCCATCGACGGCCACTATCTGGTGGACACAGGTGCGCTTCCCGGAACCCCCACGACCCTGCTGATGCAGGCCTCCACCGCCTGCTACCAGACCGACACCATCCGGCTTGAAGGCATGGACGTCATCACCTCCAAGCCGCGCACCGAGGCCTACCGCGGCCCCGGTGGCATCCAGGCGGCATTCGCCGTCGAGCAGGCCATGGACGAGTTGTCGATCGCGCTCGGGATGGACCCATTAGCCTTCCGCCAGCGCAATGCCGCTGTCACCGGCAGCACCATGCCCATCGGCACGCCGTTTCCATCCATCGGCCTGACCACCATACTCCAGCGTGTGGCCGAGCACCCCTGCTGGACCGATCCGCTGGCAAAAGCCGACATGCCCCGCGGCCGCGGCCTGGCGCTCGGCTACTGGCGCGGCACCTCGATGACAAGCTCGGCGCAGGTGACGCTCACCGGCGACGGGCGCGTCACCGTCACCATGGGCACCGTCGATATTTCCGGCACGCGCACGACCATGGCACAGGTCGCAGCCGAGGAGTTCGAACTCCCCCTCGACGATATCCATGTCGCCATGGGTGACACCAAGACCTCGTCCTACTCCGATGCCGCCGCCGGCAGTCGTGTCGGACGCACCATGGCCGCTGCCGTCGTCGAGGCATGCCGCGATGCCATGGGCCAACTCAGGGTCCGGGCCGGCGAGAAGCTCCAGGCCGGCGACTCCACACTGCATTACGAGCGCGGCGTCTTCAGCGCACCCGGCGCGGGCGCGGTCACCGCGTCGATCACGCTGCCCGAACTCATGCGCCAGACCCTGACCGACGGCGCCATCATCGGCCGTGGCGTCTCCACGAAACTCCCGTTCGGCGTCGAGGTCGGTGCCCACGTCGTCGATGTGGAGGTCGACACCGACACCGGTCAGGTGACCGTCCTGCGCTACACCGCCTTCC
>JBKDZY010000864.1:0-6737 GCA_047971765.1 Hyphomicrobiaceae bacterium
GGAGGACTTCGTCGTCATCGCCGAAAGAAAGCTCGCCAGCATCAATGCGGCCTACGAGACCATCACCCGGGAGCGAAAACGATGACCTTGACGGCCGACACCAGCCTGGTCGGCGCCCTGCACCCCTCGCCCAATACCGAACCGAGGCGGGATGGCCGGCGGCCTGACATGCTGCTGCTGCACTACACGGGCATGACCTCGTGCACGGCCGCGATCGACTGGCTGTCACGCCCGGAATCGAAGGTGTCCTGTCACTACGTCATTGATTGTGAAGGCATCATCACGCAGATGGTGGCGGAAAACCTGCGCGCCTGGCACGCGGGCGTGTCCTGCTGGGCAGGCGAGACCGATATCAACTCGTGCTCCATCGGCGTCGAGATCCACAACCCGGGCCACAACGACGGCTATCCGGATTTTCCCGAAGCCCAGATGCAGGCCGTCATCGCGCTGGCGAAGGATTGCATCAAGCGCTGGAACATTCCGCCCCATCGCGTACTCGGCCATTCGGATGTCGCCCCCGAACGCAAGGACGATCCCGGCGAGAAATTCGATTGGCGCCGCCTCCATGAGAACGGCATCGGCCATTGGGTGGAGCCCGAACGGATTACATCGTCCGGCAACACTTCGGCATCTGCCGGACAGGTTTCCGATGATGAAATCATCCGCGCGCAATATCTGCTCTCAGCCTATGGCTACAACATCGAGGCAACCGCACACGCGGACGATGCCACAACCAAGGTGCTGACCGCCTTCCAGCGGCATTTCCGTCCGGAACGTGTTGATGGGCTGCTCGACCGCTCGACGCTCGTCACGCTCGCACGATTGGTCAAGACACTCCCGGACGAGCCATTTCCGGTAGCTTGAGGCCCACCGGTTGTGTGAGGATCGGGGGCGGCCTGCCCCTCATGCCCCCCATCACGACACATGGCAGGCTCAGACCCATCCCGCCCGCGTTCATCATGGCCGGGACAGTCCACCGAGCCCGCGCGCGACCCTGTGCGCCTCTGTCAATGCGTTGGCGAGCCGCCTCGGCGCGAATGCATCCCCGATGACATGGATGCAGTCAGCCGCAACACCAGCCTCTATCAGGTCCTCGGCAATCCGGTTATTGGGCATTGCTAATCCGACCCAGGCCACACCGGCAACATCCTCGACCCGCTCTTCGCGCCCCGTCAGGTAATGTCGGAGAATGACCCCGCCCTTTTCGATGCGGTCAACGAACATCGACGACTTGACCTGCCCACCCGCCTCGTCGATCTGCCGCAACAGCGCAATGCGCGAAACAATCGGCACCTCTCGCGCAGCCTCGAAAAAGCGTGTTGAAACGATCGGCTTGTAGCCTGCGGCAATGGCACTTTCGATGACGGAGCTGGTCCAGTAGTAGCCGTCCTCGTCCATCACCACCACATGCCGGCCGGCCCCCAGTCGTGGCAACGGACCATCCGCAGTCACCACGGGCACCGAGCCGTCGCCGGCAACAGCGGGAACCTGCGGCGTGGCACCCGTGGCGATCACGACATGATCTGCCGCCAAGGTCCTGACGCTGTCCGCCGTCGCCTCCACGCCGGTCCGGATGTCCACCCCCGCCTTGCGGGCCTGCGGAACCAGGAAGGCCATCAGGTTTGCCATTTCCTCGTGATGGGGAACCTCGTGCACCCGCTTGAGCCGGCCGCCGGGGGCTTCCTCGCGCTCAAGCAGCGTGACGCGATGCCCTCTGATCGCGGCAACACGGGCCGCCTCGAGACCGGCAGGCCCGCCACCGACAACGACGACCTGCCCGGGACGCTCCGTCCGATCCTTGTCCAGGCGCGGCCAGAGATATTCACGGCCTGTCACCGGATTGGTGGAACACGCAATCGGCTCACCACCCGCAATCCATCCCCAGCACTGGTTGCACGCTATGCACCGGCGAATATCCTCTCCATCTCCCCGCCGGGCCTTGGCCGGCCACTCGGGATCGGCGATCAGGGCCCGGCAAAGCCCGATCATGTCGGCCTCGCCATTGGCCAACACCTCTTCTGCTTGCTCCGGGCCCTGGATACGTGTCGACGTCACGACCGGGACCCCATTCGCCACCGGCTTGAACCGCTTGTGCAGATCACGCCATGCAAGGATTGGCCAGTGCCGGTCCGGCAGGTGTGTCTCGATCGAATTGAAGTTGCCCTGCGCCAGCGACAGATAATCAACCAGCCCTGCCTCTGTGAGCTGCCGCGCGATTTCAACGGTCATCTCGATGTCAAGGCCACCCTCGGTGAACTCCTCGACCCCGAGCCTGAACCCCACAACCGCCCGTGGGCCGACACGCGCGCGCACCCCTTCCAGGATCTCACGCGCAAACCGCAACCGCGCCGCATCGCTGCCGCCATAGGCGTCCGTCCGCCGGTTCGAGAAGGGTGAAAGGAACTGCTGGATGAGATGGCCTTGCGCACCGTGGACCTCGACCCCGTCGAAGCCCGCATCCACGCAGTTCACGGCGCATGCGATGTAGGTGTCGATGGTCTCCCGCACTTCCCGCGTTGAAAGCTCATGCGGAACCCCACCCGATCTCGGACAGGCAATCGCCGACGGCGCGATCATGAACGGCACCACGCGCGAGGCCAGATGCTGGCGTCCCCCCATATTGAGCTGACCGATGAGCAGCGCCCCCTCGGCATGGCAGACATCCGCCAACTGCCTGAGGCCCGGCAGGCCGCTACGATCGTAGATGACCAGCGCCCCGGGACCGAACGGGTCCTGCCGTTGCGCCCTGAGAGCCTCCGTCACAATGACTCCGGAGCCACCACGCGCAAGCATCCGGTAGAAGGCGAGAAGGCGCGGACCAACCTTGTTGCCATCAGCCAGGTTGGCCGTGGTCGCGACCCGCATGACGCGGTTCCTGGCTTCAACCGACCCGAGCCGCAGCGGCGAAAAAAGATGTGGAAATATGGCTCCCATCGCAAGGCAACCCTTCTGCTTCCAGGGAGTGGAGCTCCCCTGTTGCAGAGCTTGCCGTATAAGCCTGCCGCAAGGCAAATCCGGGCCTGATGCACGCCCACTATCACGGCTCGGAATGTCCGCCCCGGTGCGCGGCCCACCCGAAAATAGTCACAGGAAGAAAAAGACGCGACGCCACCGCAAGTAGCTTCCGCCACCAATGAGGTGTATTTAGGCCCAGGCTCGTTTCGATTCGACAGTGTCCGGGCCGGGGGAGAAGTTCAATGACTGCCATCCTGCATGCGACAGCGCCCACACTGGTGACAGACGAAACCTCTTCGGCGAGCGCATCGGCCCGCCGCACGCTGAAAACAGAGGAAGAGGGTCTGGCCCTTCTGAGACGATCACTGGAAAACGGCCTGGCGGAGCCGTTCGAGAAGACCGTCGAGATGCTGTCCGGCGCGCCAGGCCGCGTCATCGTCACCGGCATGGGCAAATCGGGACACGTCGGCCAGAAAGTGGCCGCCACGTTTGCCTCGACCGGCACCCCGGCCTTCTTCGTGCACCCCTCCGAGGCTTCCCATGGTGACCTCGGCATGATCGGCAAGGACGATGTCGTCGTCGCCATGTCCTGGTCGGGTGAAACTGTCGAGCTTGGCAACATCATCACCTACACGCGCCGGTTCCGCGTGGGACTGATCGCGATCACATCCAATGCCGATTCCGCTCTCGGAAAAGCGGCTGATGTCGTCCTGGCCCTTCCGAGGGCCAGGGAAGCCTGCCCCCACGGGCTCGCACCGACAACCTCCACCACCATGCAGTTGGCCATCGGCGACTGCCTCGCCATCGCCCTGCTCGAGCGCAAGGGCTTCACCGCGCGTGATTTCAAGGTCTTCCATCCCGGTGGTTCGCTCGGCGCGCAATTGAAGCTGGTGGCTGACCTGATGCACAAGGGCGAGGCCATGCCGCTCGTCTCCCTTGAGACCCCGATGAGCGACGTCATCGTCACCATGACGGCCAAGAGCTTCGGTTGCGTCGGCGTGGTCGACGAGGCTGGCAAGCTGTCCGGCATGATCACGGATGGCGACTTGCGCCGTCACATGGGCCAGACGTTGCTGACCTCATGCGCCCAGAACATCATGACCCGTCAACCCAACACCCTGACACCGGGAATGCTGGCATCCATGGCGCTGGAAGAGATCAACGCACGCAAGCGCACGCAGATGTTCGTTGTGGAAGGCGGCAAACCCGTCGGCATCGTGCACGTCCACGACTTGTTGCGGGCCGGTGTGGCCTGAACCGCCCCCCGGAGTAGGCAGCCCTACGGCTGCCCCCGCCGAGTTCCGCCTAGTCGCCGTCACGATCGTCCCGTCAGCCCACGGGCTTGACGTAGACATCCTTCACGGCAATGCGGCCATCCCGGAAGACGTACCGTTCGACACCAACGGTCTCGTGGGACTGTCCTGTCGTCTTGTCCGTCGCCACCACCCGGAATGTCATGAAACTGCAATCCGGCGCGTGATGATAGACGACATCCTCGAAGCGCCGCTGGATGTTGCCGCCCCCCATGGCCGCAAACTCGGCAGCCACGGCATCGCGGCCCGTGATCTGCCGCACCTGCCCATGTCCATCAAAAGAAGCCCAGACAAAGTCAGGTGTAACCGCCTGGTAGAGCAGTTCCACGTCCCGGCGGAACCAGGCCCGGCCAAACGTCTTGAACACGACATCCCGGTCCTCCGGAGAGGGGGCCATGGTAGCGGTCTCAGCTTGCGTAGACATGACGACACGATCTCCTTTGCAATTGTTTCCGGCAGTGCCGCTCGGAACAGCCCGGTCACAATCGCGAAGTTCGCCAGTTCCAACTGCACATGGGTGCGAACTTCGCGGTCGAGGCACTAGCGCCCCTTGAAAACGGGCTGCCGCTTTTCCACGAATGCCCGGACGGCTTCCTTGTGGTCCTCGGTGCCCTGCGTCCGCATCATGCGTTCCGCCTCATGGTCGATGGCCTCGGTGTGCGACTGGAACATCGCCGCATCGAGGTTGTCCTTGATGTAGCCCATCGCGATGGCAGGCCCTGAAGCGAGTTGGCGCGCGAGCTTGAAGGCCTCCTCCTGGAGAACCTCATCCGGCACAACCCGATTGAAGAGCCCCAGCGCCTCGGCGCGGTCGGAACCCACCCGCTCCGCGGTCAGCAACAGTTCGCGCGCCCGCGCCGGCCCGACCGCCCGCGTCAACAGCCATGCAATGCCGTAATCGCCCGACAGGCCAACCCTGGCGTAGCCGGTCGCCGCAAAGGCGCTCTTGGCGGCAATCCGGATATCACAGGCAAGCGCCAGTGCCAGGCCTGCACCAGCCGCAGCCCCGGGCAGCGCGGCAACCGTCGGCTTGCGCAACTTGTAGAGCGCGCCCGCCGAGCCCTGGTGCCGCTCCTGCATGATCCGGAAGCGCTCGTCATGCGTATGATCGGTTGGCGCACGGCGATCGCCCATGTTCTTCACGTCACCGCCAGCGCAGAAGGCCGTGCCCGCTCCGGTTATCAGCAGGGCGCGAACGTCGGGATCTGCCCCCATCGCAGCAATCATGCGGCGCAGTGCCGGCGACAACTCGGTCGAGAGCGCATTGCGCGCTTCTGGCCGGTTGAGCGTGATGATCGCGACACCATCACGAACCACGCATTGAAGCTGCGGCGTACCGGTGTCGATCGTTCGTTCGCTCGTCATGTCGTCATCATTCCCTTGTTCCATCAGTTGACCGTGACCACGGCCCCCTCGCGATATGTCTCGACAATCTTCATGTCCGGTTCGACGCCGAGCCCCGGTCCCTGCGGCACCTGGACCTTGCCATCCTTGGCCACCATTGCGTCGCCCCAGGGACTTGCCTCGAGGTTGGCGTAGATGTTCTCGAGTAGCGTGTCGGTCGAAAGCGAGGCGACGATGTGGATCGACGCCAGGTTGCCCGGCCCGAAGTAGGCGCAATGCGGAATGAGCTGCACCGAATGCGCCTCCGCAGCGGCGATAATCTTCCGCATTTCCGTTATGCCGCCGATCTTGGTCACGCTCGGCTGCGCAATGTCGATGGCGCCCTTCTCGAAACTGTCGACGAAATCATGCAGACCGGCAGCATTCTCACCCGCCGCAATCCGGGTTTGTCCCACCCGGCGCACCCGTGCCAACCCCTTGTGATCCTCCGGCGGGAACACCGGCTCCTCCAGCCAGAACAGGTTGGCAGGTCGGTAGGCTTTTTCCATTTCCAGCGCGTCGGCAACGCTCCACGGGCAATTGACGTCATTCATGATGGCAACGTCAGACCCGGCCCCCTTGCGCGCGGCCATCACCGCCTCCACCGAGTGCTCATGCAGCTTGATATGTCGGAAACCTGCGGCCACGCGCCCCGCGCAGATCTTCTCCAGCACCTCGGGCTTGCCGTAGCGCATCAGGCTCGCATAGGCCTGCACCTCCTTGCGCCGCCCCCCGCCCAGGAGATCCGAAAGCGGCAGCCCGGCGCGCTTTCCGGCAATATCCCACAGCGCAATATCTATCCCCGAGTGCGCATAGACGACCGGTCCATTGCGCCCGAAGATATGAAACGACTGGGCAGCCTCTCGATGCAGCGTGTTGATGTCGGTCGGGTCTTTCCCGATGAACCAGGGCGCCACGTAGGTCTCGAGCGCTTTCAGGGTCGATGGAATGATGGTGTGGCCGAACCCTTCGCCCCAGCCGGTGATGCCGGCATCGGTGTGGACCTCGACCAGAAGATGGTCCTGGGACGGAAAACGCCGCCCCGCGAACTCCGACGCAGGCGCGCCCCTGTCATACGGACTACGC
>JBKDZY010000865.1:0-4663 GCA_047971765.1 Hyphomicrobiaceae bacterium
CCTTTGCTGTGGGCGCGTATTGCCGCATGACCTTTGGGGTCAGTAGAAGCCGCCGGTGGCGCCGAGGCCCGCCGCCCCGACCGTGACGGCGCTGAGCGCGAGAAGGAGCCGGTGAAGGCGCAGGACAAGCGCGAACGTCTGTTCCGGCGCTGCCCGGGCGCGCTCGTGGAACCAGGCATGGAGGAACAGGGGTTCGGCAATGAACAGCACGAACGTGAAGATGGCCCACACCCCGACCATGGCATGCATCCACCAGAAGGCGGGATCGAGGAACCGGTCCCAGGCGTCCAGCCGGTAGGTCATGTAGAGCCCGCTCGCACCGGCCAGCACTGTGGAGACGCGGGCCTGCACCGCAAAGCGCCCCTCGATGGCCTCGAAGAGTGTCAGCCGCTCCGCCGGCGGAACGGTGCGGATCAGGCCCGGCAGGATCACCAGCGTCACCATCGCCACCCCCCCGATCCAGTGGACGATGGCCAGGACGTGCAACGCCCGGGCAAGGGTCAAGTCATCCATGTCCGTCAATCTTCCGTGGCATTGAGTGATGGCAGGCGCTTCGCGCCTGGTTCTGGCCGCGTGCAGATGAAGACGCAGACGCAGGTCAGCACCACGGCCTGGATCGCCAGCACCTTGGCGCCGAGACCGAGCGCGACACTGATGAGGAAAGTCGCCACGATCGTGCCCACCGCAACCACCTTCGCTTTACGGCGGATCGCGCCGTCGCGCCGCCAGTCACGGATGGGTGGCCCCAGCACCGCATGATTGAGCAGCCAGTCGTGCACCCGCGCCGACGAGCGCGCAAACGAGAACGCCGCCAGCAGCAGGAAGGGTGTCGTTGGCAGCAGCGGCAGCACAACCCCGGCTACGGCAAGAGCAAGCGACACCGCGCCAAGACCAAACCAGAAGGCCCGCGTCATGGCTTTCGTCAAGCTGCTACTCCCCAGGATATCGCCACGGCTTGTCCGGTTGCTCCGCGCCTTCATCGAGTGTCCACATCGGCAGGGCAAAATTCTCACCCACCTGCTTGAACACCATCCTCATGCGGCTTCCGATTCCGATCGCCTTGACGAGGTCGGGCGGCGCCAGCTCACCATCCGGAGTTACCAGATTGCCGGCGACGCGCAAGCCATCGTGCTCCGAGGGCTTGCCCTTCTGGGTATCGAGTTCCACCAGCAGCAGCATGTAGGGCGTCTTGCCCTTGAATGCGGGCTGAATGGCGTGATGCACCTCGTTGTAGGAGTGGACCGTGCCTTTGCCCTCCACGGACACCCAGTCCGCGTTGGGGCTGCCGGAGAACGGGCAGCGCGTCGTCGGCGGATATCGCAAGAGCCCGTTTTCACGGCACTTCTGCAGCCGGAAGTCACCTTTCGCGCACCACGAGAAGAACGCGACGTTCTCGATGTCGAGGTCGTCGACGGTCAGCCCCATGCCGAGATGTTCACCAGTCAATCCTGTCATGACGCCCACCCTTATCCTTTCACCATCACCATGGCCGATCCCGTCCCGGGATTGGCCCAGCCCAGGTTGCACGTGACCTCGACGGTCTTGATCTGCCGGCAGCCACCCTCTCGGTAGTCGTAGGTGTGCTGGCGCTTGCCGTCGGGTCCGATCGGACAACTGTCGTCGATCTCGTGACGCAGCTGGCGGACATTCTCGATCACCATGTTCATGCCATGCGTGTAGCCTTCGCACAGGTGCCCGCCCGATGTGTTGTTGGGCCGCTTGCCGCCAAGCCTGGTCGTGCCATCGGACACATAGGCGCCGCCTTCGCCCTTCTTGCAGAACCCGTAGTCCTCGAGCTGCAGCATGGTGGTGAAGGTGAAGGCATCGTAGGCGCCGGTCACATGCACGTCCTCGGGCCCGAGACCCGCGTTCGGCCAAAGGATTTCCCTGGCGTAGTGTCCGGCCACCGTCGAGATCGGGCCGTGCTGGTAGTGCATGTCGATGCGCGGCTTGCAGCACCGCCCGACAACGGACTGGATCAGCGCCGGCGTGTGCCTGAGATCCCGGGCCCGCTCTGTCCGCGTGATGATGATACAGGTCGCGTTGTCCGTCTCCACGCAGCAGTCGAGCAGATGCAGCGGTTTGCAGATGAAGCGCGAGGAGAGCACGTCGTCCACCGTATAGCGCTTCCTGTAGTAGGCCTTCGGGTTGTTGGAGGCATGTTCCGAGTGCACCACCTTGACCATGGCCACCTGCTCCGGCGTGGTGCCGTAGTCGTACATGTGCCGCATGAAGGTCGGGGCGAACATCTGTCCCGCGCTTTGCCAGCCATAGGCCCGGTTGTGGATCTCGTCTCCCTTGATCGGCGCGGCCGACCGGGCGCCCGTGCCGCCGATGCGGAACTGCGAATAGCCGTTCATGGATCTGAAGATGGCGACCGTCTTGCACATGCCGGCTTCGATGATGCCGGTGGCAATCCCGATCAGGGCCTCGGTCGACGAGCCGCCGCCGAAAACGTCCATGTAGAAGTTGAGGCGGATGCCAAGATCGCCCGCGACGAAGGGAGAAGGTGTGGAATCGCCACTGGAATAGGACAGCATGCCGTCGATGTCGTCGGCCGTCAGGCCGGCGTCCGTCATGGCGTTGGAGATGGCCTCGGTCGCCATGGCCCGCGTGGTGCGGCCACCGCCGCGCGTGTATGCCGTCTCGCCGACGCCGACGATTGCGTATTTCCCCGCCAGATGTTTGGGGCTCGTTGCATCAATATCGCTGGTGTTCGCCATGCCGCTCGCTCCTTGGACAAGCCATAATGGCTCAAGCGTGAAGCGCCTGCGGCCAATGTCAAGTATCGGCTGGCAGAGTGCGCGGCAGGACGGGTGCCTTCTCAGGTGCTCTCCCGGAAGGCCTGCTCGAAGATGGCAAGGCCGAGGTCGATCTCCTCGTCGGAAATAACGAGTGGCGGCGCCAGCCTGAAGACGCCAAGATCGCCCCGCACGATGCTGGTGGAAAGACCGAGTGCCAGAGCACGGTTCATGACCCGCTGTGCCAGTTCCGGATTGGGCGTGCGTGTGTTGCGGTCCCTGACCAGCTCGACGCCCATCAGCAGGCCGCGTCCCCGAATGTCCCCGATGCACTCGAAGCGCTGTTGCAGGGTCTCGAGGCCGGCCCGCAGCCGGTTGCCCGCCACGGTGGCCCGCTCGTCGAGTCGGTCGCGCAGGATGATCTCGATGACCTTCAGCCCGACGGCCGCGGGGAGCGGATCGGAGGCGTGGGTCGTGTAGAAGTGGAAGCCGTTCCTGAAGGCCCGCTCCTCGATCTCGGGAGTCGTGATCACCGCGGAAAGCGGCAGACCCGCCCCGAGCGTCTTGGACAGCGTCACGATATCCGGGACGAAGTCGTCGGCGGTGCAATCGAACAGGCGGCCGGTTCGCCCAAGACCCGTTTGTGCCTCATCGACGATCACCAGCATCCCACGTTTGCGGGCTCGCGCGCCGGCCTCCGACAGGTAGCCTCGCGGTGGCACGATCACGCCGCCGGACGACAGGATCGGCTCGATGATCAGGGCGGCCGCATTGCCGCTCGACTGCCGGTCGAAAAGGTCGAATCCGAAATCAAGTTCCTGTTCCCAGTCGTAGCTCTCGCCGGTCATGAAGCGTGGTCGATAGGGCATTGGTGCAGGCAGCACGAACGAGCCGGGCGTTGCCGGGCCATACCCTTTGCGGCTCGAGTTATAGGTGGCCGACGCGGCCCCCTGTGTGACGCCGTGCCACGAGCGCGACAGCGCCAGCACCTCGAACCCGCCGGTTGCGGTCTTGGCAAGGCGCAGCGCCGCCTCATTGGCTTCGCCGCCGGTCGAGAGCAGCAGAGACCGGGAGAGATCACCAGGTGCTATGCGCGCCAGCATTTCAGCAAGCTCGATCACCGGCCGGGAAAGAAGCTGGCTGTAGAGATGCACCAGCTCGCCGACCTGTTCGCGCAGAACCGCGGTGATCTCGGGATGGCTGTGGCCGAGGATCGCGCTCATCTGGCCGGACGCGAAGTCCAGCAGGCGGCGCCCGCCGGTGGTGGTCATGAAGGCGCCGTGCGCCTCGGCGATGATGGCGGGCTGGAAAGCGTGGCCATAGCGAATGAGATGCCTGTCGGCCTTCTCCCAAAGCGCCGCATCGGTTTTTGCCCGTCCATCCATGAACCGCCCTCGCTGCCGCTTGTCCGCAGCACACCTCCGTGCATCAGGCGTAGTCATGGCACACCGTCAACGGGGCGCATAGGTCCGGCGTGTCCAGGCGCGGCACAATCGTCCCGTCAGGCGTGGAGCCCCGTCAGCGGGGCAACGGCGCGGCTGTCAGGAAAGACGGTGGTCGCCAACTGGGCGCTGGTTATCCCGAACTGCTCCTGCAGCAGCCCCTTGGCGAGGGCGCGAAGGTCCTGCGTCGGCTTAAGGTCACGGCCTTCGTAAAGCTGGGCATCGGCGAGCCCCGGCCAGTCGGCGAGCACCCGGCCTCCCTTGACCCCGCCCCCCAGCAGGAAGGCCACCGTTGCGGTCCCATGATCAGTGCCGCTGGTGCCGTTGATTCGCGCCGTGCGGCCGAACTCCGTCACCACCAGCACGCTGGTCTCCTTCCATGCTCGTCCCAGTCCCTCGACCCGCGCCGCCATCGCCGCGTCGAGTCCCAGCAGAAGTGTTGTGAGGCGGCCCTTCAGGACGCCCTCGAAGGCGTGCGTA
>JBKDZY010000866.1:0-4070 GCA_047971765.1 Hyphomicrobiaceae bacterium
GATCTCGGCCTTCAAGCGCTTCACGGGCGCGGCCTGATTGGCGTCGTCATCCTGATTGTAGAGCGGCAGGTTACCAATTTCGGAAAACGCGAACGTGACATCCGCGGGTGCGAGTTTAGTGAGGGCAAGAGCAAGCTTGTGGTTGAAGCTGTCCTTGCGAAGGCTGCCGACGACGACGTAGATCTTGAGTGCGGTCATGATGATCTCCTTGTGATATCTTGTGGTGAGGTCTGGTGTCGTTTTCAGGTCAAGCGGCTTCAGAAAGCAGGTCGGCGAGGTCGAGCCTGCGTGTGGTCATGGCAAGCGTGCCGTCGGTGGCCCGCGGCCAGTCCTCCTCGGTGCGGTCCCAATAGAGCTGGAGGCCGTTGGCATCGGGATCGTCGAGATAGAGAGCTTCGCTGACGCCATGGTCGCTGGCGCCCGTCAGTTCGATACCGGCTTCGAGCAATCGCTTCAGCGCGCCGGCCAGCGCAGTCCGGTTCGGATAGAGCAGCGCCACATGATAGAGGCCGGTCGTGCCCCTGGCCGGCGGTCGGCCACCCCGGCTTTCCCAGGTATTGAGCCCGATGTGGTGATGATAGTCGCCAGCCGCCAGGAATGCAGCCTGGTCGCCATGGCGTTGCTTGAGCTCGAAACCCAGGACTCCGCAATAGAAGGCGATGGCGCGTTCGAGGTCGGCAACCTTGAGGTGCACATGGCCAACGCGCACGCCGGTGTCGATGGGCTGCGGTGTAGCTGCCGGCGCAATGTTCGGAAGCCCTGTGCGGGGCCGGTTGAGGGTCTCGGCTGTCATGGCGGTCACCTGATGTGTGTGTTGTGCGGTTTATGTAGAACCCACTTGACGGTTTGATAATACGCCATAGGCGAATATAAGATCACACCCATGGTGTGAGGTGGCGTCCATGCTTGATCGGATCACGGGAATGCAGGTGTTTGCGCGGGTGGCGGCGCTGGGAAGCCTCTCGGCGGCTGCGCGCGCCCTCGGCATGTCCCAGACCATGGCCACGAAGCACGTCGGCGCGCTCGAGCAGCGGCTTGGGACCAGGCTGCTCCATCGCACCACTCGTCAACTGACGCTGACCGAAGCCGGTCGCGGCTATCTCGCCGCCGTCGAACGTATCCTGGCCGATGTCGAGGAGGCCGATGCCAACGCCGCGAGGGATGCGGTCGAGGTGCGCGGAACGCTGCGCCTCAACGCACCTGTGTCGTTCGGTATTCGCGAGGTCGCGCCTCTGCTGGGCCGGCTTCTGCAACGCTGGCCCGAGCTTGCCATCGATCTCGGTCTCAACGACCGTTACGTCGATCTGGTCGAGGAAGGCTGGGACCTTTCCATTCGCATCGGAAGGTTGCACGACTCGACGATGGTGGCACGCCGCCTTGCACCCTGTCCGCTCATCGTCTGCGCGGCGCCGTCCTATCTCGCCAGCAACGGCAGGCCGAAACACATCGCGGATCTCCGGCATCACGATTGCCTGGGCTACACCCTGTCGCGCTCCGTCGGCGTTGGGCGCTGGTCGTTCGGCAAGGACGGCAAGGCCCAGGTGCCGGTGTCCGGATCGCTGAAGGCCAACAATGGCGATGTCCTGGTTGCGGCCGCGGTTGCTGGCCAGGGGATCGTCTACCAGCCCTATTTTCTCGTCGCCCGCGAGATCCAGGCGGGCCTGCTTGAGCCGCTGGCATTGGACCACCCGGCCATAGAGAACGATGGCATCTTTGCGGTGTATCCATCGGACAGACGCCCGCCAGCGAAGGTGCGCGCGGCCATTGATTTCCTGGCAGAGCACCTGCGTCAACCTGCTTCCGGTGTTGCGAAGTGACGGCTGCTGCAGGCTTCAGTGACGGCTGCGGAAAACCCCGGCAGAAACGTTCTCCGGAACCTCGGGTTGGGAACCATCCGGAAGGGGCTTGAACATGTTGAAGTTGATCTCGAGATCCTTGCCCCAGATCTGCTCCTGGTAGGACACCCGCCCCGATCCGTAGGAATAGAGGGTATAGTGGACCGGGTGCTTCTGCGCGTAGTCCTGATGCAGGTCCTCGGCCTTGTAGAACCCCATGTAGGGCTCGATTTCGATGGCCAGAGGCTTCGGATAGCGCCCTGACTTGTCCATTTTGCTGCGGAAGGCGAGGGCAATCATCTTCTGTTGGGCGTCGTGATAGTAGATTCCAGGCCGGTACTGCTTGCCACGGTCGTGATACTGGCCACCACTGTCGGTCGGGTCGGCCGTGCGGAACAGGACCTGCAGCAGGCCTTCATAGGTGATCACCTTCGGGTCGTAGAAGAGCTGGACGGCCTCCGTGTGCCCGGTCCTGCCGGATGCCACGTCATGATATCCAGGGTTCTTCTCCAGCCCGCCGGTGTAGCCGGACACCACGTCGCTGACGCCGTCAGGGACTTTCTCGAAAGCCGCCTCGACACACCAGAAACAGCCTCCCGCAAAGGTCGCGACCTTCATGTGCGCCTTGCCGGGAGGCAGCTTGAAGGGCAGCGGCTGGTCCCGGCGAGGCATGGCTTGTGCCAACGCATGGTTCGAGGGGGAAGCCAGTTGCCTCGGCGAACCGCTCCACCAGTACAGCAGCGCACAGGCGATGAGCAGGCCGGTGGCAGCGAGGGTGTGTTTTGTTTTCATGACGGAATGTTCCGGCTCCCGGTGTGGTGGTGGCACTTGGGTGCCCGGTACGATCGCTAGCATCGCCTCCGCGGTCTCGGCAAAGCACGGCTCATCACATCGCCGAGAGGCGCAGGGATTGCGACGCGCGCGCGGCGTGGACAACACGCGCCCGGTCAATCCTCTTGTGCCAGATTATCACGGCGATTGCCGGGGCGTATCAGCGGCCTGACAAAATGACAGGACCGGAAGAGCCTGAACAACAACAATTAGTCTCCGGAATGTCGGTTTGCACCTGACGAAATGGCAGGTTTGGCCTCTGCGCGCTTGGCAGAAAATTCCGCGGCCCAATCGTAGCAAATTGAAATCATGAGGAATTGCATCTGTGCCAAAGCGTGGCACGGAGCCTGCAAACGTAAACCATAACGTCGAAACCATGGCTTCACGCGCCTGGCGTCTCGAAGCGCCGCGAACACTGCAATGGGAGGGTTACGTGCTGCGGGACTGTGTCCAACTCTTGAGGCCAGCCACATTGGCTGGGATCGCCGGTGTTGTCTGCATGGCACAGATGATGATGCCGGTTCCGGTTTCCGCTGAAGGCTACATCGCCGGCACGGACCCATCCCACAGGCCACCCGACGCGCCGCGGATTGAACGTGTCGATCACGGTCCCGCGTGGTTGAGCCGGGCCTTGGCCGGTGTCTCCCAGCCGTATCCCCCGAGTCTGAAATTTCTGCGCGACCAGGGCGATTGGTACACGCCCTTCAATCATCCCGGAATGCTGGGCGTCTACGACTTGCGCCACCTCCACGAGCATTCGAGCGCACCCCCGAATTCGCCGAAGCAGTAGCTCGGCGAACAGAGAGTCCCGCGAGCCTGGGAATCCGCGACGCATCTGTTCTGGCTCGGCCCGAAACGGCGAAGTGATGCGGCAAACAGGAGAAGGTCAATGATGAAACTCGGAGCTGTCACGCTCACGGTGTTGGCGATCGGACTGACGAATTCCGCCGTTGCGGTTGCCCAGGGCGTCCCCAGCCCGGGCGCAGGGTATGTCTGTGCGAAGTGGGTGAAAGCCCAGGGCGGCATGTCCGGCATGGGCGGCATGTCTGGCATGGCCGGCAGCCCAGGCCCTGGCTACGTCTGCGCCCAGTGGAAGAAGAAGTAGCTCACATGAAGCAGCATGGGGTGGGCAAGCCTGCCCCATGCTGCGCGGCCTGCGCCGGATGTTGCTTTGCATCAGGAAAAACGTCCTCCGCATAGCGTCACGCGGCGTCGGCATGAATTCATTTTTCGGAATGGAGAGGGACGGGCCAAGGCAGGGTGCGAGGCCGCGGGGATGACGGACGCTTGTCGTTGCGGGAACCGCTGCTTGGCGCGGACGGAGCGTGTGAAATGAGCAGGGATCAAGGAGACGGCAGATAGGAATCTTCACTCGGGCTGAAGATGTTCCGGGGCGTCGTGGTG